>JADZBW010000277.1 GCA_020851885.1 Fimbriimonadaceae bacterium
CGCCTGTGATCGACGGAAGAGCGGCATGCCGAGTTCCTTCGCTCGCCTCACCTCCGGCGAGGTTTCAAGATCGATTGCGTCTGTCAGAATAATCGCGTCCTCGGGATCGATGCCCTCCGCGCTGTGGCCCAAACGCACGTCGATCCCTTCCGAGCGAAGTCGCTCGACCTCCGGAGACATTGTTGAATCGGTTCCGCGCACTCCGAAACCGCGATGCTTCAACATCCGGGCAAGTGCACTCATACCGGCTCCACCGATCCCAACGAGAAAGAAGGATGAGTGGCCATCAAGCGCTTCGCGAGGTGCAAACGCGGAGGTGATTTCCGCGGCCTTTCTCACTTCGCCGCCTCGGTCAGCAGGGTGAAGATCGTCTCGGTTGCGTTCGGAAGATCCCAATCCGCCAACGACGCTCGCGCCACTTCGCGCATTCCTTCTTGTGCCAGCCAATCGCCAACGGCTTCGCCAATCGCGGCGGGAGTGGCATCGGCTTGTTCCAAGAGGGTGGCGGCTTTCATTTCGACGAACTCCTCTGCATTATGAAGCTGATGCCCGCCCGCGGACGTGGGTAAAGGTACAAGGACCGATGGCAGACCAAAGACGGCGAATTCGGCGAGCGTCGAACCGCTTCTTCCAATGACGACCGTCGCCCGACAATAGGCATCCAACATCTCCGAGGTATCGAGATAGGGTCGCACGGTCACCCGATCCGCGATGCCAAGTTCCTCGACGATCCGTTTGGTGGTCTCGAAATTTGCCGGTCCGCTGGAAATGAGTAGCCGTGCTTGGGATAGTCCGGCTCCCGTAAACGCGCGAGGCACGCTCCCATTCAGATATTCAGAACCTTGGGATCCACCAACGCAAAGGACAAAGTCGGTCTCGGGACTTCTTCGACCCACCGCCTCGCGAAGTTCGCCTCGAATGGGATGTCCCACGCGCTTGCAGTCCACATCGGGCGCGTATCGCTCGGTCGAACGGAACAAGGTGGTGAAGGCATGGGCTTGCCTGGCATACAGCAGATTGGAGCGTCCCGGTACAGAATTGCCCTCGTGAATTACATAAGGGATCTTCAGAGCGCGCGCCGCGGAAACCACCGGACCAGCGGCATAGCCGCCGGTCGAGAAGACCACATTGGCTCCGATGTGGGCCAGAACCGATTTCGCGAGCGATCTCGCCTTGAGCAGTTTCGCCATCGACCGCCAACCGCGCGGCGTTCGAAGCGAGTAGAGAGGCTCGGATGGAAATCCATGGAAGTCGATGCCTCGGTCCCGACAAATCCGGCACTCCTGGCCGCGAAGGGACCCAAGATAGGCGATCTCGGCACCCGATTCGGACGCTTTACGGGCTACCTCAAGCGCGGGATAGATGTGTCCGCCGGTTCCCCCACCGGTCACGATCAACTTCAACGACGGCCTCCTTTGCCACGGGCACGGGTTTGAGCACGGCCTGGCAAAGCCCGATTGCCATCCACAAAGCGATGAGCGACGATCCCCCAGAACTGATGAATGGCAGCGGGATGCCGATAGCCGGAATGAACCCGTTCGCCATCATGATGTTGGTGCATGCTTGGATTCCAATCCATGTTCCTACGCCGCCCAGGACGAGCGCCGCGAACTTGGTATGTGCGATGGAAGCGAGCCAGTACAGACGGGCAACGAGGGCTCCGATCAGACCGATGACCATCACCGATCCCAAGAGCCCAAACTCCTCGCCGATCGTGCCGCTAATGAAGTCGGTGGTTGCCGCGGGAATCAGGTGTTTCGCGCGACCCGCCCCAATTCCGACCCCGATCCATCCGCCCGTTGCTTGGGCAAGCTCAGATTGGACGGTCTGGTAGCTCACATCGTCGACGTTCTCCTTGTCCCATCGCTGCGCATGGTTCAAAATTCGCTCCATGCGGTAAGGCTGAGCCTTGACCATGATGAAACCGCCAACAAGCGTGAGGCCCACGGCGATCAGCAGCGATGTCCTGGAAACGCCGCCAAGCACGAACATGGCGAACCCGGTGGCCATCACAACCGCGGCCGTGCCGAGATCGGGCTCCTGCTCGATGAGCACGACACCAATCAGAACCCAAAGCGCGGGCAGGCAGCGTTTAAGTTTGGGCACGGCGAGCGCATCCATTTTCGCCGCAAGGTCCCGGAACCGGGGCATCTTCTTTGGCCAAGGTTTACGGTCGGCAAAGACGCCGGCCAAATAGAGGATCGCCGCGACCTTGAAGAACTCCGCGGGCTGGATCAAGAACGGAGGACGGCCGATCCATCGATGGGCGCCACTCATTTCGTAGCCGACGCCGGGGATTCCCACGGCCAACAGGGCGAGCATTCCGATCCAAAACACCGCCTTCGACCAGCGTTTCCATTTGATCTGGTTGATTCCCGCAAGCCCGAGGGCGATGGCCACGCCCACCACGAGGAAGGGTATTTGCATCAGGAATTCGCGCGGGATCATGCCCTTGCCATCCCGGAGTGATCGGGCATAGCCTGCGTCGAAAATGAACAACATCCCCAAACCGGTCAACGCGAGCGCCAGCCAGAACAAAAGGGGGTCGTATAGCCTCCGTACCGAGATCATGATTCAAGCCACTCCTTGGCTAACTGTCTAAAGACGTCTCCGCGATGCCGAAAGTCGCGAAACTGGTCGGTGCTGGCGCATCCCGGCGCGAGCATGACCACTTCTCCGCTCTCGACCCTCGAAAGCGCCGCGTGGAGCGCGTCTTCCATTGTTTCATACACCAGATCGGTGCCGATTTGTTCGGAAATCTCATGTCGAGCTTCACCGTAGGCATAGGCAGAGTGAATTCGGCTGGCGAAGTAATGCTTGAGCGGTCGAAAGTCGAGATCCTTGTTTCGACCCCCGATCAGGATATGATTGGGCCCCTTCAACGCAGTTGCTGACTTCAAGACGGCATCCACATTGGTGCACATCGAGTTATTGATGATGCGCACTCCATTCTTCGTCCCCACGAGTTCCATCCGATGGGCGATCCCTTTGAAGACTTTCAGTCCCTCCAAGATGCAGCGAGGAACCACAAATTGGATGTCGGGCAGTTTCGACTCGGCTTTGGCGTGGGCAATGAGGAGGAAGGCGCGAGTGTTCGGGTTGCTTTCCGCCAGGGACTGCAATGCGCCGAAGGAGAGCAAACCCGCCACACAAGCGTTCGAATAGTTGTGGGGCTCCGCGAAAGACAACTCCTCCAACTTCAGTGTCTTGTCAAGGAGATAGAGGTGGCGATCGTCGTGGTGGGCATGTTCCCCAGTGGAGCCAAAGGTGAGGATTCGGGCGCAGCCCTCTTGCTTGGGAAGCGAATCGGTCGGCAGCGACGCGGCAAGCGATGGTCCCCGGCGATGTCGCTTGCCAGATTCGACCACACCAGGAGGTTTCACCACCGGGTCGTTCGCCCGGACGACGGCGAATTCCGTTACCCTCTGGTACTCAAAGATGCGTTGCTTGGTAGCCGCATATTCCTCGAAGGAGTCATACCTGTCCAAGTGGTCGGGCCAGATGTTGGTAATTCCCGCGCTGATCGGTCGGAAATTGCGAATGCACTCCAATTGGAAGGAGCTAATCTCCGCAACCAAGATCTGCTCCGGAGTTGAGTTCATGGCCGCCTCCGTCAGCGGAACCTCGGGATACCCTGAGCCAAAGATGTTGCCGCACAGGACGGCATCGATTCCGCAATGCTTCAGGCAGAGGTAAGTCATCACGGTGGTCGTGCTCTTGCCGTTGGTTCCGGTGATTGCGATGATCGGGGCCTTGGAAATGAGATAAGCAAACTCAACTTCCGATATCACCGTGTAGCCCTTCTTTTGGGCCGCCATGAGGATCGGATTGCGATGGTCGACCGCCGGATTGATCACGAGGAACGGCCCAGTTGGGCTCGCGCCGCCGCCTTCTGAGTAGGAGTGATAGTGATATCGAGAAGGACGATCGGGAAGTACGCCGTCCCAGTCCAAACTCACCTCGGCGCCTAGCGACCGGGCTTCTTCCAGCAGTTCAGGCTTGGGTAGATTCTCGGCGCTTGCCTGATCGAAGATGTGCGCAGACAGATTCAGTTGAATTGCCGCTCGGGCAATGGCCAACCCAGATCTTCCCAGGCCGAAAATGAAAACGGGAAACTCGTTCATCCCGTCGCCAGCGTGATCAGCCAAAACCCCACCCCGACTCCCAACGCTTGGATGACAAAGAACATGGTCACGATCTTGCTTTCTGGCCAACCGGCCTTCTGAAATGCGTGGTGGATTGGAGTCATTGGAAATAGTCGCTTCTTGCGAAGCTTCACCGAGAGGATTTGCAGCGGAACGGGGACCAGTTCAATCACCATGACCACCGACAAAACGGCCAATCCAGTCCACGCCAGCGCCTGATTGCTGACCCCTGTCCAACTGGAGTAAAGGCCAATGTCCGCGACTACCAGCCCCATCATGCCACCGATCGCCATCGAGCCGACGTCGCCCATGAAGACGCGGGCAGGAGGTCGATTGAGCATCATGAATGGAAGCAGACCGCCAAGGAACCCGATCAACGGAAAAGCCCATTCTGCCCGCCCTGTTCGCAATGCAAATGCGGTCAGCCCGGCGCCGAGCAAGAG
>JADZBW010000278.1 GCA_020851885.1 Fimbriimonadaceae bacterium
ACGGTGCTAGGTATGCCCTCGATAACGACGATCTTGCCTTTGCCGCCGAGTTTCTGCACCATGAACTCCGCCGATTTGCGGCCGAAGGCCCTGTTGTCACCTTCGATGAAGACATCGGCCACTGGTTCGATAAAGCCGCGATCGACATTCACGATCAAGACTCCGGCGTCATGGAGCTTCTTGGCAATCGGCGTGATCGGCGCACTTTCGGTGGCAAGGATCACCATCGCATCGACTCCCTGCGTCTGGAGATTCTCAAGATCCTTGATCTGTTCGTCCGGTCCTTTGGCATCATCGATAATCCACTCGATGTCAGGATTGTTCTTCTGAGCTTCCTTGGCCCAGTAGCCGATTCCGGCCGTCCAGCCATGATCGGCGGCGGGAATGGACACTCCAACCTTAAACTTCTTGCCTGACGTTGAGGCGGTTCCACCGGTAGCGCCACCAGAAACAGTGGTTACAGGCGGCGGGTTGCACCCCACCAACGCGAGCCCCAATGCGGCAAATATCCAAAGCTTCTTCACTCTTGATTCCTCCAGTTGTTATCCGTTTGCTTTGCTCCCTCGTTGAAGCAGCACTGCTACCAAAATGACCATTCCACTGACAAGCCCCTGCCAGTTCGTGTCGACTCGATATGCCGTCATCATATTCGAAATCAGCGTCATCAGGATGACTCCGACCACGGTTCCCCAAATTCTTCCTTTGCCGCCCGCCAAACTCGTTCCCCCGATGACGACGGCGGCAATGGCATCGAGTTCATAGAAGTTTCCAACAGAACCGGTCCCAACGCTGTTCATTCGAGCGACGTTGAAGAATGCGGCCAGCCCGCTGAGGGCGCCGATGATCGTGTAGACGGCCACCTTGACGGTCTCCGTGTTGATGGCCGAATACCGAGCGGCCTTTTCGTTGGCTCCGACCGCGATCACATAACGCCCAAATCGGGTGCGGTTAAGGACGAATCCGGCAATCAGCGCGACGGCAAGAAAGGCGATCGCACTCCAATAGAGCTTCACGGGGTCGCCGTTCGCCAGGTTGGCGCCGGGAATGGGAATCCCACCGAATCCCACATCTCCAATCGCCGGGACCTCGGACCGGATTTCACCGCCTTTTCCCAATACCAAGGCTAACGAACGGAACCCCGCCAGTCCCGCCAAGGTGACGACAAAGGGTGCGACCCGTCCATAGGCGACGATGAGGCCATTGACCAACCCGCTGACCAACCCGACGGCAACGGAAGCCCCCAAGGCGGCCAAGATCGCGACAGTATCGCCGGAATGCCCCATCTTGTTGAGGGTCAAAACGCAAAGCGCCCCGCAAAACGCGACCAGGCTTCCGACGCTCAGATCGATCCCCGCCGAGATGATGACAAGCGTCATGCCGACGGCGATGATCCCCACATAGGCGCTCTGACTGAGGATGTTTCGGAGGTTCTCGAACTGCAGGAACGAGGCGCCGCGCGTCACGATACTGATTCCAAAAAGAGCGCCGAAGGCAATGAGTACGCCGTATTCTTGGAAGAGGTTCTTTCGCTTCACGCTGCCACGACTCCCGCGGCCAGGTGCATGATCGCTTCTTCAGTCAGCTGATTCGCTCCGAGTTCACCCATCAGCCGCCCTTCGCGCATTACCAGCGCCCGGTGGCAAAGGCCGATTATCTCTGGCATCTCGGACGAGATGACGATACAGGCGAGTCCTTCGCCGGCAAGTTTCTGGATAAGGTTGTACATCTCGCGTTTCGCGCCGACGTCGACCCCGCGCGTGGGTTCGTCGAGGATCAAGATTTTCGGCTTCGTTTCAAGCCATTTTGCGATCGAGACTTTTTGCTGGTTTCCGCCACTCAGGAAGAGAAGAGGCGCTTCCATATCGCCGGCCCGGATGTCCAGATCCTGTTTCCAGCGCGCCGCACTTTCGCGCTCCTTGGACCGTATGATCACCGGCGAGCCGTATTCGGATAAGTTGGCCAGCGTGGTGTTGTCGATCATGCTCAAGCTAAGGATCAGCCCCAGCCCTTTGCGGTCTTCGCTGACGTAGGCGATTCCATGCTTGATTCCGTCCTTGGGGCTCCGAATCCTAACCGACTGCCCCCCGACCTTGATCGTTCCCTTTTCGAGTCGGCGGGCCCCAATGAGCGCCTCGGCCAACTCCGTTCGGCCCGCGCCAACCAATCCCGCCAACCCCAAGATCTCGCCCGGCCGCACGGACATCGTAACGCCGTGGACAAAGCCATCGACTTCCGCACCTTCGACTTCAAACGCCGGCTCGCCCGATGGTGCAGGAACTTTGATGGGATAAAAGTCGGTCAGTTCGCGGCCAACCATCAGATTGGCCAACTTCCCGGGATTTGCATCGCTGCCAGCCATCGTGGTTACCCAAGTCCCGTCCCGAAGGACGGTGATTCGATCGCAAATGGCGCATACCTCGGGTAGCCGATGAGAGATATAAAGGACGGTGACGCCACTGCTTTTAAGGCGGGCGATGAGGGCGAAAAGGGCTTCGGATTCCGGATCGCTGAGCACGGCGGTCGGTTCATCCATGATCAGAATCTGGGCGTTGCAAGCGAGGGCCTTGGCAATTTCAACCAGTTGTTTGCCGGCGATGCTCAACTCGCCCACCTTGGTCCAAGGCGAGAAACTCGCATTGACTTCGGCAAGATACTTGGCAGTGGCCGTGGCCATTCGGGCCCGATCGAGAAGGACGCCCTTTTTGAATTCGCGTCCCAGAAACACGTTCTCGCTGACCGTTAATTCGTCGACCAGATTCAACTCCTGGTGGATCATTGCGATCCCCTTATTCAGGGCGTCTTTGACCCCATGGATGACCATCGGCTGGCCGTCCAATGAGAGATGTCCTTCCGTCGGAGCCTGCAGGCCGCTGAGAATCTTCATCAGAGTGCTCTTGCCAGCCCCATTCTCACCGACGATTCCGTGAACCTCCCCAGACTCAAAAACCAAGGATACGGAATCGAGGGCCCGCACAGCGGGGAACTGCATCGAAACCTCGTGGACCTGCAATCGGGGCATTGCGAATGACCATACCCCGGGGAGTTGGAAATGTGGGAGTGCTGAGGATGGTATTACGCATCCTCTTGCCCTGAGAGGCTTTCGGATTTGAGATGATTAGCCTAATCAAACCGACGAGAATTGGAAATTTTCCGGGGGACTACGCGTCAGAATAAGCTATGGTCGCCACACTACTTGTTGCCGCACTGATGCAGACTCAAATGGCTGCACCGCCCAAAGGAGCAGTCATCCTCTTTGACGGTAAAGACGCTTCTGCCTGGGTGCAGGCCAAAGACGGTTCGCCATGCCAGTGGAACATCGTCGATGGCGCGCTCGAAGTCAATCCCGCCGCCGACAGCATTCGAACCAAGCAGGAGTTCGGGGACTATAAGTTGCATATCGAGTTCTGGCTGCCCAAGATGCTCGATCAAAAGAGTCAGGGTCGTGCAAACAGCGGCGTCTACCAACACGGCCGCTATGAGGTCCAGGTCCTCGATAGCTATGAAAACCCAACCTACGCCTTTGGTGGCGTCGGCGCCCTCTATTCGCAGAAGGACCCCGACAAGAACGCGGTTAAGCCGCCTGAAGAGTGGAACACCTACGACATCGACTTCAAAGCTCCCCGATTTGAAAAGGACGGGAAGGTCAAATCCGGTCCGGTGATTTCAGTTGTCCACAATGGGATCAAGATTCACGACAAGGTGACGATC
>JADZBW010000279.1 GCA_020851885.1 Fimbriimonadaceae bacterium
AAGTTGAAACTCCGCTTTCGATAGCGCTCCTAATCGAGGGATGTCCATCGACCGGGCCTCCGCTCGATACATCTCCTCGCGGGCCTCCTTTCCTCCAAGTGGTTTAGTCGACCGCCGCTTCGCCTTGCGTAGCGGCATGACCCCATTGGAGTGAAGGCACCTTGAAGACCCCAGCACTAGTTGCGCTTATCGTTTTACCCATTGTCACTCAGGCTCAACAATTGAGTCTGGACCACGCACTTTCCAAGGCTCGCGAATCCCGACGGGCTATTCTGGCGGCGCAATTGGAGGTCGACCGCGCCAAACTCTCCGCCAGAGTTCTTGGCGCCTATCCCGCGATGACCGTCGGTATCGGACAGTCGAGCCGCGAAGGGTTGGGAGCAACCGACCAAGACTTCTTTGTCAGCCAACCGATCGACTTGTTCGGCCGAACCGCGGCCTCTGCCAACTTCGGGCGCGCAAATGTGCGGATTGCCGAGGCCGAGCGACGCCGCATGCTTCTTGCCGTTCAGTCGGATGTCATGACGGCCTACTTCGAAGCGTGCGCGGCAGTTCGCATGCGAAGTGTTGCCGAAGACCTTCTCCGGCTTGCCAGTGACCTCCACAAAGCTACTCTGCGCCGATTCGAGGAAGGCAAAATCCCGGAGGTCCAGCTGACGCGGGCAACCATCGAGTTCGACCGCGCGAAACAAACCTCTGTTTTCAGGGAATCGCAGCTTCGCTCCTCCCTGAAGAAGTTGGCCGCGGCGACCGGTTCCGACGAACCCATCGCATCGGTCGATGCGGGTTCGACCGTTGTAAACCCAGAGGTCGATCTGGATCTGCATCCCGAAATCATGGTTCTTTCAGCGCAGGCTGACGCCGCTCAAGCGGAGAGGGTGGTGGCTGCCCGCTCAAACTTGCCGGAACTTGAACTCGTCGGACTCCGCACGCCATGGCGCGAATCTCCACCCTCGTATGGACTGCGATTGCAGTTGACGTGGAGGGCCTTCGACTTCGGCCGCTCGCGATTCGAACGCGGAGCGGCCACCAAGCAAGCGGAGTCCCTGCAAGCTCAATTGAAGGATGCAAGAAAGAAGGCTGAGGTCGACATTGCATCCATCGACATCGAGATCGAGGCATCGAGGAAGCGGCTCTCATCCTATGAGACGATTCGCGAGTCGGCAAAGGACCTCGTTGCCAAGTCTCAGCGTGGGTTCGCAGAAGGATTCGGCACCCTGGTAGACGTTCTGGAGGCAACCCGATCGCTGCGGGACATCGAGCAGGAGCTTGCCGAAGCCCAACTGGCGGTCAACCTGGCACTTGCCTCTAAGTATGCGGCTTCGGGCTGCCTCATCGAGGTGCAGAAGTGAGCAGATTGGGGTTCCTTCTCGTCGCGATGGTCATCCTTGCCGCAGGCTGCAGCACGGAAGCGCCGCAATCAGAAACAGATGGCCACGGACATGAGGCCGAAGCAGCCAAAGCCCAAAACGAGGATAACCATGCGGAAGGCGAGGTTAGGCTCGACGCAGAACAGGAAAGGATCGCCGGTATTGAAGTTGAAGCCGTGCAGCTCCAGACCGTGCAGGCAAGCCTCGACGTTCCAGGAGTCATCAACTCAACGACGAAGGGACGAGCCGTCGTTACTCCGTCCGTTGCGGGCCGGGTGGTATCCATTCATGTCGCTCTCGGCGAGAAGGTACTCCATGGCCAAACTCTCGCCCTCATCGAGTCTGTGGAACTGGCTCAGTCATGGGCGAGCATTGCGGACGCCGAGCGCAACCGCGACGCCGCATCGGCCGCACAAAGGGAAGCCAAATCAGAGGTGGACCTTGCCCTCTCCAAGTTGGCCGCCGCCAAGTCCAGTCTCGCACGCCAGCGTGAACTCGCGAAAGCCGGCGCGTTCAGCCAAGCTCCATTGCAGCAAGCCCAGAGCGAGCTAAACGATGCCCAGAGCGAGTTGCTCAGCATCCAAAAGGAGCAGGCAAGCCACGCCGAGGTTGTTCGGAGGTTGGAAAACCTTTACCGCGATGGCATTGTCTCCAAGTCCGAGCTTGAAGCCGCGAGGCTCGAGCATCAACAGGACCAGATTCGACTCGAAAGAGCGGAAGCTCGCATTGCAAATGCCAAAGCCACTTTCGACCGTGAGAGGAACATCGCTGCCCGCGGGTTACTCAATGCCAAAGAACTGCAGACCGCGGAAGCCGATGTGCGTTCAGCCCAGCTTGAAGTCGACCGGACCCGTATACGCGTTCGGTCAAGCGAGGATGCGATAGCCAATGCAAATCGCGAGATTGCCAATGCACGGGCGGTTTACCGTTCATCGAGCGCTGGCGGAAGCGCGTCCGTGGGAAGAGTAGCTCTTACTGCTCCTATTTCCGGAACGTTGACTCGCTTGGACGTCACGAAGGGCCAAGCAGTCGACCGGACGCAGGCGCTTATGGAGGTCGAGAACCTGTCTTCGGTGTGGGTCACGGCAAATGTTCCCGAGCAGGATGCCGTGAAAGTTCTCACCGGCGCATCGGTGCGAGTCACGGTTGCCGCGCTCCCGGGCCGCGAGTTTCAAGGCGTGGTCCAAATAGTTGGCAATCGGGTCGACCCAAAGACCAGGGCCATTCCCGTTCAATGTCTTGTGACGGGAGTGTCCGGCGAGTTAAAGCCAGACATGTTCGCCACCGTTCACCTCAACTATGGGGCCGATGTGCGGGCCATTGCCGTACCCAGGACTTCGATCGTCGAGGAAGAAGGAAAGTCGTTTGTCTTCATCAAGCGCGGTGGCGTGTATCGGAAGACGGCCGTCGAGCTGGGAACGCGCTCAGACGGCCATATCGAGGTTGTTTCGGGCTTGAAAGTTGGCGACGTCGTGGTGGTCAAGGGCGGATTCGTCCTCTCCAGTGAGCAGAAGAAGGAAGAGCTCAAGGGGCACGAACACTGATGCTCGACCGCCTCTTGCACTTCAGCCTCACCCAAAGGTTTCTTGTCACTATCGGAACCGTCCTCCTGGTTGGGTTCGGTTTGGTTTCATGGCGTCAGCTCAACCTTGACGCCGTCCCCGATATCACGACTAACCAGGTCGCCATCAATACCGAAACGGGGGGAATGGGCCCGGAGGAGGTTGAGAAGCTGGTCACTTTCCCCATCGAGACGGCGATGGGAGGAATTCCCGGTGTGACTCTGGTTCGAAGCCTGAGTCAATTCGGGCTATCGCAGGTCACCGTCACCTTCAAGGACGAAGTCGACACTTACTTCGCCCGGCAATTGGTAAACGAGCGGCTCAACAACGTCAAAGAGCTTCTGCCCACGGGAATCGAGTCGCCACAATTGGGTCCCGTATCCACTGGCCTTGGCGACATTTACATGTACGCCCTTGAATCGAAATCGCGACCACCTATGGAGTTGCGGAGTTTGCAGGACTGGTTCATCTCCCCACAGTTGCGGACTGTTCCGGGAGTGGCCGAAGTCAATTCGGCGGATGGCAGCGTGAAGCAGTATCAGGTCGTCATTCGGCCCCGGGCCCTGCTGGCGCGCGGAATCGCCGTGGATGAGGTTGTGACCGCCCTTCAAAAGAACAACCAAAACGCCGGCGGTGGCGTTTTGGAACAAAACGGCGAACGCGTGCTGATTCGTTCGGTTGGAATGGCAACCACGGTGAGCGACATCGAGCGCATCGTTGTGAAGTCGGAGATCGGCGTTCCCGTTCTCATCCGGGATGTTGCAGACGTCGGCTTGGGAATTCCGACCCTTACCGGAATCTCGACCAAGGATGGCAAGGAGTCGCTGGTCGGCATTGTGATGATGTTGAAAGGGGCAAACGGTCGTGAGGTTGCCAAGGCGGTTGATAGCCGAATCCAGGAAATCAAGGCTCAGCTACCCGGCGACGTCACGCTGACAACGACCTACGACCGGTCCCACTTGGTTGACGACGTCCTGCGGACCGTCGCCAAGAGCTTGGTGGAAGGAGCAGGACTCATTATCGTTGTGCTCGTCCTGCTGCTCGGCAATGTTCGGGGCGCCATCGTCGTGGCGTTGGCAATCCCGCTCGCGATGCTTTGCGCCGTTATCGGCATGAACCGCTTTGGCATCTCCGGCAACCTGA
>JADZBW010000280.1 GCA_020851885.1 Fimbriimonadaceae bacterium
GGGCCGGTTGGTAGTTCTGTTGTGGCAATGTTTTATGAGGAAGTTGTTTGATTGGCTGTTTTTGGAGTTTTTTCTGAGAATTTTATTCGAGCGGTGGTGCCGTTGCCGACGAGGCTCTCGATTTCGAGTTCCCAACCATGGCCCTCGGCAGTCGTGCGGCAGATCGCAAGCCCCAATCCGGTTCCGCCAGAGGCTTCCGATCGGGCCGAATCCACCCGATAGAATCGCTCGGTGAGATGAGGCAGATGCTCGGGGGCAATTCCGGGTCCGTTGTCGGAGACCCAGAGCCCTTCATCGTTCACACCCAAAGTCACCTGCCCGCCTGGCGCATACCGGAAGGCGTTTTCCAGCAAGTTGACGAAGACCCTCTGGAAGGCATCGGGATCGACCATCTGATACACCGCATGGTCGCTGAACTGCGTGACGAGCTCGGACCCGGGTGGGCAAGCCACCAACTCGATCGCCTGACTGGCGAGGACCCGCATGTCCGTCTTTTTACGGTGAAACTCCAGTTGCCCGGCATCGGCTTTGGCAAGGAGAAGAAGTTGCTGAACGAGCCTGGCCATGCTCTCCGCCGACCGGTACGCCACCTCTAAGGCGTGCCGCTGTTCGTCGGGAGTTGCGCCCTTGCTTAGGGCGGCGCTGGTCGCAAGCTGCAGACGGGTAAGCGGAGTCCTCAATTCATGGGAGGCATCGGCCGTGAAGCGCTTCTGGTTCTCGTAGGCTTCCCTGAGTTCTTCGAACGACTGCTCCAACCGTGCGACCATCTCGTTGAAGTTCCTCCCAAGATCGGCCAGTTCGTCATCGCCCTGAATGTCGATTCTCTCGGTGAGGTTCTCGCTGGTAATCCGACTCGCCGCGTCGCGCATGGAGGCGATCGGCTTGAAGGCTCGGCTGGTCAGGAAGAGGGCGCCGAGCGCGGCGGCCAGCAAGACGCCGGGAAGAAAGGCCGACAGCGTTCCTGCCTGGGAGCGCCAGAGCCGTTCGAGGTCCCGCTTCTCGCGCGCAACCTGGACGACCCCGACCACCACATTGCCTTCTCGCAGGGGCTCGGTAAAGACCCGGACCGCCTCGTCTTGAAATTGGGCGTCTGAGAAGACCGCCCGACCCGTCAGGGCCTCTTCGACCGCCCTGCGGTCGATGGGAACGTCTCCCAGTTGTGACCGGGTCTTGAATTCTTTGTCGAACACCCGGGGCCGTCGCAGCTCGCCGAGTAGGAACTCCTCCGAATCCATCCAGGCGGGCCGCTGACTGGGAGGACCGATCGGGCGCCGATTGAACGGACGGCCGTTCCCATTCCTGGGCCCCTGACCGAGCCCTCCAGGGCCATCGGGACCGAATTGGCCGAATCCCATTCCGGGACCGGGGCCTTGTCCCAGACCTCGCGGAAAAGCGCCGCCTGGTGGTTGGGGACCAGGGCCCATGGACCTTCGTGCGCGATCCTGAAGCTCACGGTCGATATCTCCGGCGAGACGGGCTTGGTTGGCCAAGATGATGCCCACCCCGAACGTGCAGAGCGCCGCTCCGAGGATCACCACATTCCAAAGGGTGAGCCGAACTCTCAGGGATCGCCAGCCGACGCTCAGGAGTCGCCTCCCGAACGCTTCAGCGTGTAGCCGAAGCCGTGGACGGTGTGGATCAATTTGTGGGCCGCCGTCGCGTCGATCTTCTTTCTCAGGGACGTGATGTGGAAGTTCACCGTGTTCTCCAGGCTCTCCTCATCATTCCACACGTCCTCCAGGATGACCTCTCGTGTGAGGATTCGGCCTTCGTTCCGGGCAAGGGCGATCAGAAGCGAGTACTCGCGCGGGGTCAATTTGATCGATATGCCGGCACGGGTGACAGTGCGGGCATTGGTGTCGATCGATAGATCTTCGATTTCGATTTGACCGGTTCGATGCACCGCGTCCCGTCTCAGCAGGGCCCGAACCCGGGCGACGAGCTCTCGGCTGTCGAACGGCTTGGGCAGGTAATCATCCGCCCCGCCCTCCAAGCCCCTCACCCGGTCTTCGATCGAGTCTCGTGCGGTGAGCATCAGGATCGGCATGTTGATTCCCGCATGGCGGATCTCATCGCAGATGGACCACCCATCCCGCCCGGGCAGCATGACGTCGAGGATGGCGATGGCGTAGCTTCGCGAGAGTGCCTCGTCGAGCCCGTCTTCCCCATTGGCGGCGATCTGAACGTCCAGCCGCTCCTTCTTGAGGGTAGCGGCGATTTGAGCGGCAATCTCGGCGTCGTCTTCAACCAGTAGGGCGCGCATAGCGGGTCTCTGGATGATACAGGGCAAATGTTAGGGAATTGTGAGGAAGTCCCTCTCCCCGTCCCCAGGGGGAGGGAGAAGGGAATTCATGGGCTAATTGTGCAGAGCAGTCGACGCATGAAGCGATCGCGGAGCGGGAGAGATCTCCAAATGACAGCGCCCCCTGACGCCAACTCGCGGTTTCCGCTACAATCCCAACACGATGCGACGCCTGATCCTCGCCGCGATTCTGCTCCTCGCAGGATCCGCTTGCGCCCAAGAGATCCAGATTCGCATGATGGCGGGCGGAGGCTATGGCATCCCGCCCAAAGAAGCCACCGCCACCACCACGCAGGTTCGGCGTGCGGTCTTCGAGGAGTTCCACCGGCGCAATCCAGGAATCCGCGTGATCAACGCCGGGGGCCTTAGCCTTGCCGATGGCAGCCAGGCCGACAACATGTTCCTGATGTCGATGGCGGGCGATCAAGCCCCAGACCTCTTTTACGTCAACTTCCGCCAGTACTACACGTTCCTGGAGCAGGGTTTCGCCCGTCCCCTGGACGACCTGATCGCTCGCGACCAGAAGGTGATGGAGCGGGTGAATCCAACGGTCAAGAAGGTGCTCACCAGCTTCGACGGCAAGATCTATGCGATCCCCTTCTTCCAGGTCGCGGTGGCCCTCTACTACCGAAAGGACCACTTCTTGGCGGCCGGGCTGGACCCAGCGAAGCCCCCCAAGACCTGGGACGAATTTTACGAATGCGCCAAGAAGCTGAGCCAGGTCCAGAAGGGTCGGTTTGGGTTCATCTTCTCGACCCCTCCCGGCTATCACTGGCAGAATTTCCTCTATCAGGCGGGCGGGGAAGTGGTTTCGCCCACCGATTCGGGGATCTGGCAATCACGGATCAACTCGCCTCAAGCGGTCACCGCCCTCCAGTTCTACCGGAAGTTGGTGGTGGACAAGTGGAAGAACGAAAAGGGGGAGATGGTTGGGCCCGCCGCCTCGCCGAGTTCCAAGTTCGCCGACGACGTCCGCATGGGGAACACCTCCATGTGGTTCTCTTATACCAACGATGTGGTGCTTCAGGGCAATGCCGATCTCTCGCCGTCCCTAATCGGGATCGCGGCCTTGCCTGCCGGTCCCGCTGGAACCTCCAACGAGGTCAACGCGGGGATGTGGGCGATCAACGCCCAGGTAAAGGATCCCAAGAAGCTCGAAGCCTGCTGGAAGTTCATCAAATTCTTCGCCGGGGACGATGCGGCGAAGATCAACACCCAGAAGATGGTCGAGTTGGGCATGGGCAACCTGGTCAACCCGATGTGGCTGAAGAAGTTTGGCTACCAGGAGTTCCTCGCCGATGTCGATCCCAGCTACATCAAGGCCAACGACGAGCTTTTCAAGACCGGGCATCCGGAACCTTACGGCAAGAACTGCCAGCAGATCTACACCGTCTTGGACCAGGCGCTGGACACGGCTCGATTAGAGCCCACCAAGGACCCGAAGGAGATCCTGGCGGCCTGCGAGAAGGATATGAACCAGAAGCTCCTGGGCTATATCCCGCCCGAGGTTCTGGCCAAGCAGCGGGTCTGGGCGTTTGGCATCCTGATCGCGATCGTGCTCCTGGCGACGATCTTGGCGTATCGGGCGATTCGGAAGGCGATGCGCCAACAGCAGTTGATGGATGAGCGGATCGCGGCGGGGTCGAAACGGTCCCGGATTTACTCGTTCATGGCGATTTGCCTGGCCCCCGCTGCCCTGAGCATCCTGACCTGGGCGTATTATCCGCTGGCTCGGGGGTTGACGATCGCCTTCCAAGACTACAAGGTCACCAAGGGGGCGACTTGGGTAGGGCTGGACAACTTCATCGGCGTCTTCAGTCAGCCAGTTTTTTACCAGTCGCTTTGGAACAGCTTCGTCTACGTGTTCCTCCTGATTTTGATTGGATTCTTCCTCCCTATCTTCCTCGCGCTCTCTCTGAATGAAATCCCCTTTGGCAAGGTGTTCTTTCGAACCGTCTTCTACCTGCCCGCGATGACATCCTCGATCGTGATCGCCTTCCTCTGGAAACAGTTCTACGATAAGACGGACCAGGGGCTGCTCAACGTGATCGTCGGTCCGTTCATCGAGCATGTGATCAACCCGTTGCGCGTGTTCTTGCATTGGGAGGCGTGGCCAGTGGTGAACGACTGGCTCGGGAACCCTTCCTTGGCGATGTTCGCGGTGGTGATTCCGGGAATCTGGGCGGGGGCCGGGCCGGGTTCGATCCTATACCTGGCGGCGTTGAAGAACATCAGTTCCGAACGGTATGAGGCGGCAGATTTGGATGGGGCGTCCTGGTTCCAGAAGATTCGCTACATCACCCTGCCCGGGTTGAAGCCGCTGATTCTGATCAACCTGCTCGGGGTGTTCATCGCGGGATTCAAGGCAATGGAGAACATCTTCGTTTTGACCCAGGGCGGACCGGTGAACTCGACCCGGACGATCGGGCTCGAGGTGTGGCAGAACGCGTTCATGTACTTGAAGTTCGGCTATGCGACGGCGGCAGCTTGGGTGA
>JADZBW010000281.1 GCA_020851885.1 Fimbriimonadaceae bacterium
CCGACGGAGAGAACTGCGCGCGCCGCCCCAATCGCCAATGGGTCTGTAAAGCCGGTGAACGCATCGGGAATGCCCTGTTCTTCGATGAATCGGAAAACCGCAGTTTCTGCCGCCGAGCTCGACTCCTTTTCGGAGGTAACGAACTCAGGGCTCAAACCTGCCTCGAGCATCGCCTCGCTATAGCCCCGCCGACGTTGCTCCCTTGGAAAATCGGACAGGATCCAATCCATCGTCACATGAACGATTCGACGACATCCTCGCGCGATCAACCTGCGCGTAACGTCCTTGGATGCTTCCGCGACATCCCACGCCACCGAATCACCATTTGGACAGGTTTCGTAACCGAAAATGAGAACCGGAATCGAATCGAACGCTGGATTTTCGCGCAAAGCCGTGATGGCCTTTCCCGCATCAAAACCCATGATGCCATCGACGGGCCAAAGCTGGGGCGCCTTGCCGGTGGCGCCGTAGGCGTCAGTGCCTTGGAGCCCCGTGATCATAAGCTCATAGTTCTGGTCACGAGCGGTCGAACTAACCACCTGAAGAAATCGCAGGTAGGAAAGGATTGGGCGATCCACGGGTAGCCAAACCCCGATCACATGGCTCTTGCCACGCTTCATCGCTTGTGCCAACCGATTAGGGCGATAACCTACGCGTTCTGCGGCGTCCTTGACGCGCTGGCGGGTCCTTTCCGGTAACCGCACCTTCATGTTGCCCGACAGCACATGCGACGCGGTTTGCACCGAAACGCCAGCCTCGATGGCTACATCTGCCAGAGTGATGCGTTTCGGGCCCATCTAAGTTGAAAGATACCTGAAAGCTCAGTTCTTCCAGGTGATTCGGAAGGTTGCTCTGGGAGGTGTGCTTTCATTCACATTGAGAAGTTCCACATCGACTTTGCACGCAGACTCAACTTCACCAGGCTCGGGGCGAAAATACTTCTGTTCGTTCTGGCATCGGATCTCGAAATCGCCGCCGGTGTCGCCGCCCGCATACCACAGCTTGGCTCTGCCTCCGGCAATGATCGTCGTCGATCCCAAGATCAGCGTTGCTTCTTGCGGACTCTTGGCATTCCCACCCAATTGCAAGTGCTTACTGACGAACAGTGGCACTCCAATGGTCAGGATCACGGCCAGAATTGAAAGTCCGATTGTGCGAGGTCCCATGGCATTCTCCATGGTCATTGTCGGTGACTTCCCACCATTCACTTACTGATCGCCTCGACCAAATGGATCGAACGCCGTCTCCTTGGTCCAATCCTGAAGGGGCAGGTTCGGCAAGCCTTTGCCACGGCTTAGGGAATCGCATCTAGCTTGATTTCTCAGTTGAGGCGCGGGGCGATTCTTGACTCTGGTATCACATCTAGTCATGACCAAAGGAAGACTGGAGGCCTTCAGCGATGCCGTGATCGCCATCATCCTGACGATCATGGTTCTGGACCTCAAGGTCCCCCATGAACCGGAGTTCAGCGCCTTGCGGCCCCTTCTGCCCGTCATGACCAGCTATATCTTGAGCTTCATCTACCTGGGGATCTATTGGAATAACCACCACCATCTATTTCAGGCGGTCAAGCATGTTCGTGGCGGAGTGCTTTGGGCCAACATGCACCTCCTTTTTTGGCTTAGCCTCGTTCCTTTTGTCACCTCATGGATGGGTGAAAACTCTTTCGCTTCCGCCCCCATGGCCGCCTACGGCCTGGTCCTTCTGGGGGCCGCGATATCCTACGTGATCTTGGTGCGGGCGCTCCTGAAGAATCACGGTCCCGACTCAACCCTCGCCCAGGCAATTGGGAAGGACTTCAAAGGGAAAGCTTCCCTCATCGCCTACATCCTAGGTGTCCTGTTGGCGATGGTCGCGCCCGCGATTTCTGGCCTGCTTTACGCGGCGGTCGCCATCTTGTGGCTCGTCCCGGATCGGCGAATCGAGCGCGTGTTGGTCGACGGGCACGGCGAGAACTAGCACTTACCAATCCGGAAGGTCGCGGCAGCAGTTTCTCAGATCCTCGGCGACGGAAGGTGGAGGCTCCTTCGATTTGCGCAGCGCATACCGAAGAATAGGAATCTGACCGCCGTGGTATGAGTCGTGATAGCTCATCATTCGCAAGATCTTCCACGCCGGCCAATGCTTGCCTCTGAAGTGACGGAACTCCATCTCCAAGTCTGCATCCTTCAATCCTGACCAGGAAGACATCCAATACTCTTGCGACTTGTTCAAGTAAGCCTTGGCAGCTTCCCAACTGGGCTCGAATTCGGCAACCTGATCGGCGACGTCTCGCCAGCGGATTTCACCGTTGCGAAAGGCGACGCTGCCGTACATGTACTTGCACGTCGCCACATGAAGCACCAGCCCGTGGATGGAGCCATCGGTATGCAGATACTCGTCACCAGCCGGTTGCATCACCGCCCAAGCGTGCTCCTCTTCGACGCCTTCGAGTGCCGCGACAAAGTCGGTGAAGGCCATCTCTGCCTCAACCTTCATTAATTCGACGGTTGTCATCTTTGAATCTGTGGATCCTCCTGCTTGACTTCGGTTGCTCAAATCGGTTCCTGATCGGGGTGCCGTAGAAACCCTAACCAAATCCTGACTTCTAGACGTCTGGTGGGGGTGGAGGGCGCTCGACGAAAAACCTAACCCAACCCGCTTCCCTGCCTGCCAACGGACGTTGAAAAGGGAGTTGGACATGAGCGACGCCTCGTTCGCATCGTTTTACCGCCCAATCGACTTTGCGGTCTCAAAGAAGAACTCATAATCGGCAATGTCTGATAATTGGCCACCGGAATTGGATGCCTTAATCGCCGCCCCGGAACACCATCGTCTTGCTCTGGACAATGAGCACGTGCGCGTATTCGAGACCCGCATCCGGCCGGGCGAAACGGTTCCACTTCACACCCACGAACATCCAGCTGCCTACTACATTCTCAGTTGGAGCCACTATATTCGTCGCGATGAAAATGGCGCCGTTACCCTGGATTCAAGGGCTCAAGGACTCGCAATGGAAGCAGGGCAGTCGACTTGGGCGGCGCCTATTGGACCTCATACCTTGGAGAATGTCGGCGATCGACCATTGCATTTGATCAGCGTTGAAGTGAAGTCCCCATCGGATAGGGACTGCTTCTAACCATCGCTGAGAGACACAACCGGCGAGCCGTTCATTGGGACCCGAGCCACCACTTGAGCGCTTGGTCGAAGATACGCCGCGCATGCTTGGTGCTGTGGAACCCGTTGCCCGGATTCCACACGACATCGTAGCCCTTGTAGCGCAATGCCGATTCCATCTGAAGGTTGCAGATCCACCAACTCCCATGTTCGTTGTCGAGGTCGTTTGAGCCATCTTGCAGGAAAACCCGAATCGGCTTCTTATCGGTCTTGCGAATGAGAAACGGATAGTTGTGACCACCCTCTCTTTTGGAAGCGCCACTTGCGATGTTGGCAAAACTACCGATGAAGCTCAATGCGGCGCCGAATTGGTCAGGGCGTTCCCAACAGGCGGTGAAACTGCAGATACCGCCTGAGCTCATTCCAGTTAGGGCTCGCTTGGCGGGATCATGGCTCAGTTTCACTGTCTTCTCGACTTGCGGAAGGATCTCATCGAGGAGAAACTCGGTGTAGCGAGGGGTTAGCGCGTCGTACTCGAAAGAGCGGTTGCTGTAATTTCCAGGCCGATCTTGCCCCGGCTCGATAAAGACTCCGACGGTAGGCGGTACCACCCGCTCGCGTGCGCAATTCTCCAAGCCATTCGCGATCCAGTCACGATCCCATTGGGCGTCCGTCGCGATCAGCACTGGATACTCCTTGGCCGGATCAAGATTTGGGGGAAAGTAGACATACCACTTTCGCGTTGTATTGGGAAAGATCGTGCTCTTCCACTCTCCCATATCCCGCAATTCGCCCTTTCTGCCTCCGGGAGGAGCCTGTACGAAAGGGTTGACCTTGTAAACTTCGAGAGGTATCCCGGCCCTACGGGGTTTCCCGTCGACCTGATAGTCGAGCACCATTCCGGCGCCGTCTCCGAACTCCTTAATAGCGACAAAGAGGTTTCCGTCCACCTGGCGCAAGTTGGCAATCTCGTGCCCGCCCGAAGTGACTCGAACGGCATGTTTTCCAGCACCGGCATCGAAGGCGAAAAGGACTCTGGTTCCTTGCTCGAATGGCGTGATCCCATTCGCCAATTCTTCGGATTTGAATCGCTGGCGAATCATCCGTCCCGCCTCTGCCCGATCTTGCTTCAGGAGCTTCTCCAGGGCACCAAGATCCAGGGATCCGTCTTGTGCGTGCATGACAAAGAGAACGGCCAGTAACATTTGTTGATTATGTCAAGCAGATGTTTCTGACCGTTCGCTAACTTGCATTCTCAGATTCGATGAAAATGGGTCTTCATGAATACTTGCCATTGGCCAGACTCATCCTGACCGTAGGACGTCAGCGTTCGGTGATTATCGTCGATGAACTCGATCACATCTCGATACGGGGCCGTCTTGCCATCGACCTTCATATCCGGCCCATCGCAATTCAAGGTCATTTTCTTTCCGTCTTCGCTGAGAGTCCCAACATACTTCCATAGGTGCGAGGACGCCGATGCAAACCAGCAACCCCGGTCTTCCTTAAACGAAA
>JADZBW010000282.1 GCA_020851885.1 Fimbriimonadaceae bacterium
AAATTGTGCGCTTTTGCAATATATCAGCTGCAGATATCAGCCAGGCACGAGCTCATCATGGATTCCGATCGAACGGAATGACTTACGGTGGCCAGTTGGCCATTGCTTGCGATGGATTACCTGAGCTACAAATTGCGTGGTGGAACCGACCGAGGTTTATCGTGCTAGGTGACGTTTTGATGATCTCGTTCAGCGAGCGACTAGGAAACGAACATAGTGATCGTGGGGGTGCTGGCGCGCCGGTTCCGATTCCTAGAGCACCACGTTCGCCCGGAAGGTTTGGATAAGCAACCTCAGCTTTCGTACTTAGCTTACTTGTACCGGTAGACGATTCTTCCCCGGGTGAGGTCATAGGGCGAGACCTCTACCCGAACGCGGTCGCCCGGCAGGATTCGGATGTAGTTCATTCGCATTTTTCCGCTGACGTGGGCGAGGAGTTCCATCCCATCCCCTTCTTCCAGCTTCACACGGAAACGTGCGTTGGGAAGATTCTCCAACACGATCCCTTCCAACTCGATGCCTTTCTCTTTATCGTCCTGTGGCTTGTATTGCGGTCTCTTTCTACCCATAGTTATCCTGAACTCTCATTGTAGCAGGTTGGTTGAAGCCCCCAGTAGGCGTGGGATGTAGGGGCGTTCGGCGTTGGGTCATGATGCCTGACCAGCCCGCGCACGGGCATCAGCCCGTTAGGTCCGTCGCCCACATCGTCGAGACCAGTTACTCGACGGTCAGAATATCTGGTCCATCTTTGGTGATCGCGATCGTATGCTCGAAGTGCGCGCTCAGCTTGCCGTCGGCGGTCTTCATCGTCCAGCCGTCGGGCAAGGTCACGATCTTGAAAGTCCCTTCGTTGATCATCGGCTCGATGCAGATCGTCATGCCTTCCTTCAGGACTTCGCCCTTTCCGGCTTTGCCAAAGTTCGGCACGTTGACCGGCTCTTCATGGAGCTTGCGGCCGATGCCATGCCCGACCAGATCCCGCACGACGCCATAGCCGTTCTTCTCGGCGTACCGCTGGACCGCGGAGGCGATATCACCGATCCGATTGCCAATCTTCGCCTGGGCGATCCCCTGATAGAGACATTCGCGCGTGATGTTCAGAAGACGCTGGGCGTTTGCACTCACCGTGCCGACCGCATAGGTGACCGCGCTGTCGGCATGCCATCCGTCCAGACAGGCGCCGATATCGATGTCGACGATATCGCCATCCTCAATCGGCACATCGTTCGGCATCCCATGAATGACCACGTCATTCACGGAGATGCAGGTGTTGGCGGTGTAGCCCCGATAGTTGAGGAAAGATGGGACGGCGCCAGCCTCGGCGATAAGTCGCCCGGCAAGCTCGTCGAGAATTCTTGTGGTGGTCTTGCCGGGGACGATCGCCTCATGGCAACGTCTGATGGTGCCGGCGACGATTTTGCCGGATTTCCGCATCATTTCGATCTCCGCCTTCGACTTGTAGTGGATCAAATCCCGACTCCATCCACAATCGCTTCATAGACCGCTTCCGGATCCTGGCTTCCATCGACGACTTCCAGTAGCCCAAGTGCCTGGTAGTGATCTCGGACGGGAGCGGTGTTCTCACGGAACACGCGAAGCCGCTCGCGAATCGTCTCCGGTTGGTCATCGGACCGAACGAACAGCGGGCTGTTGCACTTATCGCAATAGCCCTCCCGTTTCGGAGGTTTGTTAATGCTGTGGTAGATCTCGCCGCACTTTGTGCAGCCCATCCTGCCCGAGAGCCTCGAGATGACCACATCGTCGTCGACTTCGATGGAAATCACCTTATCGAGTGGCATGGCCATCTCCAGCAGCATGGTGTCGAGCGCTTCGGCCTGTCGGATGGTACGGGGAAAGCCGTCGAGGATAAAGCCAGCCTTCCGAACCTCCTCGCTGCGGATTCGCTTTGCCATCATCTCGATAGTCACCCCGTTGGGCACGAGTTCGCCGCGTTTGATATAGCTATTGGCCAAATGACCAAGATCGGTATCCGCGTCGATCTCGGAGCGGAAGATCACTCCAGACGATAGAGGCTTCAGGCCAAGCCGAGATTCCAATAAGGCCGCTTGAGTGCCTTTGCCGACTCCAGGAGGACCGATGAGAATGAGTCGCATTTAAGTAATTCGTAAATTGTATATCGAAAATCGAGAAGATCGCGGGCGCCTTGGGGTTGGCAAGTGGCAATTCTCAGATCGTCGGGCTTGTCCCACGATTTACGAATGGCCACTTGCCTATTGCAGGCTACTGTCCGTACTGCTTCATGAGCAGATTCGCTTCGATCTGCCGCATGGTTTCCAATGCGACGCTGACCATGATGAGCAGCGACGTGCCGCCGATGACGCTGACGTATCGGCTTGGAACGCCGGTGAAGCTTGGAGCCAGGTACTGGATGATCGCCACGAATGCGATAAACAGCGCACCCACGATCGTCACGCGGGAGATGACTCCGTCCAAGAACTCCTTGGTCTGCTTGCCAGGTCGAACGCCCGGAATATACGAGTTGCCCCGTTTTAGGTTGTTGCTGATATCCTCGACGTTGTACTGAATCGCCGTCCAGAAGTAGCTGAAGAAGAAGATCAGCGCCGTATAAAGCACGATGCCGACAATTCCCTCCGGGAACGTAAGCGCGGGCATCAGGAACTGACCGATTCGCTGCAGGTAATAACCGATTCCTTCCTGGCCGCCAAACATCAAGCCAAGCTGCCCCGGGATGCCAACGAGAGCTACCGCGAAGATAATCGGGATGACGCCCACGGAGTTCACCGGAAATGGCAGATAGCTCGTCTGGCCACCCATCATCTTGGTCCCCACCATTCGCCGCATATGCTGAACCGGGATCCGGCGCTGGGCGGTGGTGAAGTAAACAATGAGCCAAGTGACGGCGATGAAGATCATGAAGACGAGAACAAGGCTCCACCAGGCGATGTTGCCATCGCGGAAGCCCTGAACCAGCATTTCGACGGTGTTGGGCAGCGAGAGGATGATTCCCGCAAAGATCATCAAGGAGGTTCCGTTTCCGATGCCTCGCTCGCTGATCTGCTCGCCGAGCCAAAGCATGAACATCGCGCCTGCGGTCCAGAACGTGATGATGACCAAGTTCGTCACCCAGTTCGCTCCGGCTGGCATGGCCGATGAGATCAGCCTCAGGAGGCCCCAGCCTTGGAACACGCAGAGGAACAGAGTCAAAAATCGAGTTCGCTTGTTCTGTTGCTTGCGAGCGTACTCGCCGCCTTCTTGCAGCTCCTTTTTCCATGCCGGGAAGGCATTGGTCAGAACCTACATGATGATCGACGAAGTGATGTATGGGTTCAGGCCGAGCGAGAAGATCGAGACCTTTCGCAACGCGCCGCCGCCGAACATGTTCAAGTAGTCGATCGCCGGAATTCCCTTTAGCTTCTCGACCAGGG
>JADZBW010000283.1 GCA_020851885.1 Fimbriimonadaceae bacterium
CGCAGAACATGAAGTACGCGGGATCAAATTTACCAACATTGGAGAACACTTCATCCCTTACGAGAAAGGCAGCGCCCGAAACCCAATCCACTTCACGTATCTCATCGTGGGCGGCATCCTGCATCAGGTAGTCGCGGGTGAACCGGTTGTTGGGGAAGAGTCGGCCGAACGGCGTATTTCGGAAAAGCGCGGCCAACGGGTTGGGAAAGCGCCGACAACTGTATTGCAGCGAGCCATCGGGATTCAGAAGCTTTGGCGCTACGATGCCCACCTCGGGATGTGCATAGAGGTAGTCCAAGAGGCCACGAATGGCGCCTCGATGGACGATCGTGTCTGAGTTCAGACAGAGGGCATGGGGAGCTTTCCGAATCTCGAAAGCATGGTTATGGCCTCCGGTGAACCCAAGATTCTGATAGAGCCGTTCGAGTCTCACCCAGGGGAATTCATCGGCGACCATGTCGGGAGAGCCATCTTCGGAGTTGTTATCGACCAGAATGACCTCGAAATGGGCTTCCTCGCGCTGGGCTTCCAGGCTTTTCAAGCAAGCCCGGGTGTCTTCGATCGTGTTCCAACTGCAGATCGTGACGCTAACTTCTAAATCCGGCATCGTATCCTTTGGCCCGGACAAACGCCCCGACGTACACCAATCCAAAAACAACGAGAAGGATCGGCGCGTTCCACCATCGCCACCGGTGTTTCCGCAAGAACCGCACCAAGCTTCGGTGGGATTCCCAAATCATGCTCTTTCGCACCTGCTTCGTGCCTTCGCCACCATGGTGGATGACGCGTACCCTGGGTGAATAGAGACATGGCCAACCCGCCTTGGCAAGGCGAAACAGCAGGTCGACTTCATTGAAGAAGATGGGGAAGTACTCGTCGAAAGGATGCGCTGGATCGCCCACGGATTGAAGCGCTTCGCGTCGAAAAAGGAGGAAGGTGCCCATTGGCTGAGGAGCAGGCTGTTCGAGATCGTAATCGAATGCCGGCAGTCGATAGTCGGCGAATACGCTCGCCGGAAATGCCCGAGATAGTCCTGTTAGTTCCCCCGCGATCCCCAAGATCGTTGGAAAGCCCCGCACCGAAGATTGGGTCGAGCCGTCGAGACTGATCTGCCTTGCGCCCAAAGTTCCATAGCTGGGATTCGCTTCAAGCACCTCGATCGCGCGATCCAGGCTGTTGTCGTCAAACTCGGTGTCAGGGTTCAAGGTGAGCAGGAGATTTCCAGTTGCCAGGGCAAATGCCTGATTGTTGCCGGCGGCATACCCAAGGTTCTGGCGACTCGCATGGAGCCGCACAGATAGGAAATCTTTCTGAACCATTTCCGCGCTGGAATCGGTCGAGGCGTTATCGACGACGATGACTTCGTAGGGACAAGTCGGTGGGTGATCGAGGATCGATTGAAGGCACGCACGAAGCAGTTCGCGTGTATTCCAATTCACGATCAGGATGCTCAGCATCGGGCCGCGAGTATACACCCCTGCATTTTTGCGGACTTCAATCCGATATATAAGGAGTTTGGGCGGATCAAGGTTGCTCCGTTTAACCTGTCTCGACCGTCTCAAGGTTAGGGTTCGGTACCCCATGCTGGGTTGACAGGGTTACCAGGATGCTGGTATTGTCCCTGTGTTTGCCAAGGACTTGGTCAAGAGGGCGCACCGCAAGGTGCAAAGGAGGAAAGTCTTGACGATTCGAAAAATCGCCTTGGGAGTATGTCTGCTATTCACTGGCACTGCTCTCGCACAGGAGAAAACATATACGGTGAAGGAGGGGGACACCCTCTCTGACATCGCGAGCAAGTTCGGCGTTCCATCCAAAGCAATTCTTCAGGCAAATCGATTGCCTAGCGCCAACAAGCTCAAACTGGGTCAAAGACTCAATATCCCGGCGGCATCGCCGAAGCCAAAAACGATTTCCGCTCTGCATGGCTATTCCGTTCAGCCGGGCGACAACGACGAGTCCATCGCGAAGAAACTCGGCGTGACGGCAAAGGCGCTTCGGCTGGCGAATTTGGGCGTCAAGTGGACCAAACTCCAAATTGGTCAAGCGATTGCCATTCCCAACGCCAAGGGTTGGTTTGAGACGCTGGCCTCCAAAGCTTCGAAGGCGACAACTCCTCCCGTGTTGGCTTCGAAGTCTCCAGTTGCGCCAATTCTTGCCTCTGCCAAGACCAAGGTAGTCCCAAAGACCTACCAGGTTCATGACGGTGACAACGATTGGATTATTGCGAAGAGGCTCGGCATCAAGCCCTCCGAACTCCGAACTCTGAATCCGACGGTCAAATGGACGAACCTGAAGATCGGGACGCTCCTTAGAGTTCCGGGAACGGTCGAGAAGACGATCGGCGGCACGACGCCGATTCTTGCCAATCACGATCCAAAGGACCCCAATCTTCCCAAACTTCGTAGTCGTTATGCGGTCGTAACGGGTGATGGCGTCACGGTTCGCCGGGGACCCAGCATGCGGTTCGATTCGATCACCAAAGTGGACCATGGCACCAGAGTCC
>JADZBW010000284.1 GCA_020851885.1 Fimbriimonadaceae bacterium
AGCCTCATTTTCGAACGGATCGTATCGACCGAACCGACGCCAATCCTCGATGAGGACACCTTTGAGTCAATAAAGGCAAGGTCGAGCCAAAGGACGGGGATTGCCGACATTGAAATCGATGGACCCGTTGAGGATCAGCAGGCCATTCGATCGTTCATCCACTACCTCCGCACCGCTATCCATCCAACGGGAAGGATGGCGATCAGTCCGATGGGTCTCAGCAGTGAGACCTACAATGGCCAGGTCTTCTGGGACGCCGACATCTGGGTTTTCCCGGCATTGGCGCTGATCGATCCCGATCGGGCAAAAGCAATTCCTAAATATCGGTTGCGCCGGTCCTATGAGTGGGCTGGAGGCTACGACGCAGATCCCCAATACGCCAAGAACATCCGAGACTGGATCGCCGATGGGCGTCCGATCGGGAACGGAAAGATGGGAGCACCCACCGACGCGCTCTGGCGTGAAGGATCGGCCCTGAAAGTACCTTGGGAGTCCAGCGTCACCGGTCGAGAAACCGTTCTGGGTCCAAGCAAGTTCCAAGATCACGTCACGGGCTCCGTCCATTTCATGCTCCGGCAGGCGGATGCCCTGGGCCTCGCGAACGCTTCGAACGTCACCAGGTTCACCCAAGGTGCGACCGATTTTTACCTGCAACGGATCAGCCAACGACCCGATGGCAAATACGACCTGAAAGGAACAATGTCGCCGGACGAGAACCACATTGGCGACAACGACCTCTAGACGAACCTCGTTGCCCAAAGCGTCATCGACGACGGGCTTTGGAAGATGGGACAGGATCAAAGGCCGCAGTTGTTCCTCCCCAAAGACGACAAGACCTTCCTCACCTACGAGAACGATCCCGTCCGTTCCTATAAACAAGCCGCCGCGGTTCTCAGCATCTATCCGCTGCAGTACCCGCCGGCCGAGGCCCAAGCCCCCGCCATGATGACGCGGTTCGCGGACAAGGTCTCGAAAAATGGACCGGCAATGACCGATTCCATCCACTCCATCATCTGGTCGAGACTCGGGGATAAGGATAAAGCCTACAAAGCCTGGCAGGAGAGCTGGAAGCCATTCGTGAAGCCGCCCTTCTTGCTCTTCAGTGAGAAGCGGAATTCCAGCCGCACCTATTTCACGACCGGCGCCGCGGGATCTCTACAAGCTGTCCTTTACGGATTTGCCGGCCTTCGCATCGATAATCAAAAGGGCCCGCGCGCGCAATGGTCGATGCCGCTCCGAAATGGCATGATCCTCAGTCTCGCTCCCAGTCTGCCGAAGGAGTGGCGAAGGCTTACTTTGCGCAACCTCAGAATCCTTGGCAAGAGGCTGACGATCACGATCGAAGGCGACAAAGTACGCGTGGAGTCGAAGTAATCCGAGGGTGTTTACTGTCGTTTTATCGCGGTAGATTCATTTGAATCCGAATCCTCCAAGAAATAGAAGAATGGAGTGCATCCAACAGAAGAAAACTCCGCTAAACTAGAGGAAGGATTCCGGCCCGTGCGGAACGAAATCGCTTCTCGGGGCAGCCTGGTTGTTCACTGGATCAGCACAATTGAAACCCGACGGAATCGCGGATATCGCGAACCCCGCGCCTAGGCGCCCAAAACCAGATGTCACGTCCCATGACGTCGACTCACCGAATACAAGGAGATTGATCACTCATGCCTAATGTCGTTTTCACCATCGATTGCGAAGGTGCCCACCACGACCGCTGCTACACGCCGGACTACATTCGCGTTTTTGAAGCGCACTTTGTCCCGGCGACTTGGTTGGTGCACGTTTCCCTGAAAGATCCCAGCGCAAATACAAACCTCTACTATCACGAGTTCGTCCACAAGATCCCCAGTTGGCATGAGATGGGGATGAAGGTCAATTTCGAAAATGAGCGCGGATATGTAGAAGATCCGAAGGAGCGAGCCAACATCATCTGGCTCGCCAAGGACACGCTGAAGTCCCACATGATCAAGGTCACCGCCTTCCGGGCCGGCGCCTTCGCCCTCTTACCCACCGACATTCCCTACCTTGAGGAAATTGGAGTCGTTGTGGACAGCTCGGTTGTTCCTGACGCCGAGTACAAGATGTTTGTAGACTGGCATGGCGCCCCGCATGAGCCCTATCACAGCAGCTCGGACGATCTCAAGAAGGAAGGTGGCAACAAGATCCTGCACGTTCCCGTTGCGACCCATAGCGGCCAGTTGGGCTACCTCGATGCCGGATTTGAGAATCTCCTTCCGCTATTTGAAGCGAACATGAACCGAGAAGTCATCTGCCTCGGCCTGCGCGATTACCACGAGTCCGTTGAGGACCTGAACAAGACAATCAAGTACTTCCGCGACAAGGGAGCCCCCGTCACCACGCTAACCCAAGCGGCCAGTGAGCACTACGAGCACCACGAGGCGCTCGCGGGCGTCTCCTAGACTCTGAGCGCCCCCGAGACATTCCTCTCGGGGGCGTTCTTGCGTCAAGTTCGGCTTCAATTATCAGCCAAGTACAATGAATCCTATGGCGACCGCTACCAGGGACCGATCGGCACTGAGGATCTACCTGGAGATGATCAAGTTCGAACATTCGATCTTCGCTCTTCCTTTCGCGATGATCGGCATGATGTGGGGTTCGCTTGCTTCGCGATCGTCCGCTTGGCCCGGGACGGGTCCATTTCTCTGGATTATCGTCGCGATGGTCTCCTGTCGAAGTGCCGCGATGGCATGGAATAGGATTGCCGATCGCGAGATCGATGCCGACAACCCGCGCACCAAGATGCGAGCCATCCCGGCCGGGCTTCTTTCACTCAGGCAGTCCAGCCTGTTCTTCTTCGGAAGTTGCGTCCTCTTCTTTCTTGCCGCGGCCATGTTGAACCCACTGGCCCTCGCGCTCAGTCCTTTGGCTCTAGGAACGACTCTCTTCTACTCGGTCACCAAACGATTCACCCCGCTTTGCCACTTCGTCTTGGGTCTTTCGCTGGGCATCGCACCCGCTGCGGCCTGGATTGGTGCATCTGGCCAGCTTCAGGTGAGCATCATTCCCATGACGATCGCGGTCCTTTTCTGGACGGCTGGCTTCGACATCATCTATGCGCTCCAGGATGAGGAGTTTGACCGAGGGCACGGGCTCCGATCGATCCCCCAGACCCTTGGGAAGCCTCGCGCGTTAATCGTCAGCCGAATCTGCCACGTGCTGGCTCTCGTCAGCCTGATCGCGGGTGGAATCATGGTCCACGCCGGTCCCCTTTACTTTGCCGGCGTCGCGTTCGCCGCCGTGCTCCTGTCCTATGAGCAGTCGCTGGTAAAACCTGACGACCTTTCCAGAGTTAACTTGGCCTTCTTCACGCTGAATGGGTTCGTGTCCATCGGCGTATTCGGCTTTGCCCTGATCGACGTCTTGCTCCGCTGATCGGTCTCCCAAAAGAGTTGGCCCCTCGGGGCGGAGGGGCCTGTGGTGGTTCTGGAGAAGATGGAGATCTTCGTCCAGAGGGGGAAGGAGGATATGCTTCACCACTCTTGACGAGTTCCCAAATTCGCTTGTTTCCGATGGTAGGACTTTCGACAGATATGGCGAGGAATCGGCAGGAAAGTTGCCTGCTCGAAGGACTCTCTAAGCTCCAACCATTGGGCTCATGTCTGTTTCTTCCTCGAACCTGAGTCGCATTACATACCGATCGCCCTTCTGGACCGTGCCGATGACCCAAGCATGGATTGCGTCGTCAAAGCCGCCGACTTCGAGCTTGACTCGCTTACCGGCTTCATGTCGGGCCTGCGACCTTATCCGGGCGCCGCAGGCCGACATATCCAGAAGCCCCACCGTGTCACCGTCGAGTTTGGCGGTCATGTGGCCGACATCCGCTATCCGTACGGAGTCACGTCGGTCTTCGACACGCCAGAAGGATGGTCTCTCGACGATGATCATCGACGGTGAGTGAGAGCGCGCTTTCAGGGTGGCACGGTAAACCGCCACGCCTTGATCCACAACCGTTTCCAGGACCATTGGTTCGCCTACCTTGATCGGTACATGGTTGTCGCGCTGGATTGGAGGAGTGAAAGCCCAGCCCTCGGGCCGTTCGCCAATAAACTGGGACCGATAGACTGTTCCCAAGGAGGAGATTCGGAAAATCGCATTGGCCTTCGGAACCGGCGCTTGCTTGCCACGGAAATGCTTGACGAAGGCAAATCCCAGAAGTGTGGACACTCCAAGCGAGCTAAGCGTTAACAGCCAGAATTCAAGGGTTTCCGACACTTTTTGCAATTCCTCCGATCTCGTTTCGGTACGCGGCCTGCGCAGCGGTGAACTGCTTCAGGGCCTCGCCCACGTTGATTCGGGAATCTGCTAGCAAGTCGAGGTCGTTGCTTGCCAGATAGGTTCCAAAATCTCCGAGACTTTGGGATAGCAAATTAAGTGCCAAAAGTCGCCGATCATGCGAAGACCTGTGCAAACTTGGAGCGCCCGCATTCGATAGGAAGGCCGTCCATGCCGCAACGATCGCGGTGATCGACTGGTAACCCCGCT
>JADZBW010000285.1 GCA_020851885.1 Fimbriimonadaceae bacterium
CAAACACGTCGGTCGGCACCCCGCCAGGTGGGATATCCCGTCTTCCACTGAAGGCCGCACGAGGATTGGTGCCAATCGAAACCGCCGTTCCTTCCGCGTTGGGGAAGAAGCCCAGCACGATGTAATCGTTCCATCGCTCGTAAGGCTTGTCGCCCTTGGCGATGTTGTCCTTGTTGAGTTCGGCGATCGTGTCGCGCGCCACCTGTGGCGCCTGAGGATCGGCGGTCGTATAGATGGCAGTCTTGATGTGCTTGCGCATCAGGATGCGAAGCAAAGCTTCGAAATGGCCCCCGCTTTCGCCGCGAGTGGAAAGTGTCCAGTCGGAGGCAAGCAGCACCGTGCTGTTCTCCGGCAGGTCCATGATCGCCGCGTAGAGATCCATCGTGGATTCCTCGGGCTTATTGGGGACCTTCAGGTCGCTGAAGAACAGGGGCACTGAGGTAACGAAGAACAAGATCGCGTAGAGCGTCGTTCGATTGACCGATTGGAGCTTCTCGCCCACTGATTTAGGTTCAACTTGTGCCATTAGCTACCCGGCCACGTTTTTTCAAGACTGAGCCCAAGGCGAAGGCCCATGGCAAGCGCTCCGATGCCGATTCCGAAGTCGATCCCTCTCAGACTCGAGTTTTGGACATTGTCACGGAGCCACTTCGAAATTTCGCTGAGCGTCAGGTTCTGGCTTACATTGGCTGCGGCGCCATCCCAGAAGCTCGCCACCGTGCCCATAAGGCTCAGCATCATGATAAGCGCCGCGGCAAGCAGAATCGTTGCCTCGATCGACCTGATCCGAAACGCTCGATAAGCCGCTGAGAGAATAAAGAACGCGATGATCGAGAACATCGCGGCATTCATCTGTTGGAATAGGCCGTCGAAGAGAAAATCACGCGTGTAGTTCTGCCAAGCCCAGTTCGACTGTGCGTCGAGCATTCCACCTGTGGGACTCTTTCGATTGGCCCAGTCCCAATAGCCAAAAATGACCATCAGCGTCATAAATCCCAAGAGCACCACGCTGAACGGCCAGTCCTTCTCAGACTTTGCGACCTTTCGCGCATGGATTCGGAGAACCGAGAAGATGCCAAGACCGAGGAGAAACGCGGTCAGGATATTTGAGAAGTTGCCGATGCTTGGTTGTGCATCCTGAAGCCAGAAACCCACTTTCTCGACGAAGTCCCGCGGCAAGGTCCCATCCTCTTTGGCGACCGGATTGGGCCACAAATACAGCAGGACGTAGAACAGACCGGACAGGAACGTCACCGCCACGACGACCGGCCGTCTTGCCTGCGTGGGCAACTTGCTAAGTCCAAACGTGAGGCCGATACCGACGACCAATCCGATGAGAATCCAAGTGTACAAGGCGGATGAACCGTTGGGATGCTTCCAGAAACTCTCCGGGGCAACTTGAGCTAGCAGTTCCATTAGCCACCACCCGCAGCCGATTCGGCTTCTGGATCCTTGTCGCGAGTGATCTTGATCTCAGGATCGACTTGCGCCTTCAGAAGGTGCGACATGAACGTATCGGATTGTTTGATCAATCGTGGTCCTTCGACTCCGGCGAGAGTCTTCGTTGGGATGTTCTTGCCATCGACTTTCTCTTCTGAGATCGTCTTATGGTTAAGGGGGCCCATCTCCACGGTGTTGAGCAGGGTCCCCAAGAAAACGGTGCAGAGAATCAAAGCCTTCGACCAATCTTGGCCGACGAGGCTTCCCACCAGAACCGGCTGCCTCGTCAGGTAGGCACTGGCGGCGTAGAACTCTTCACCAATCAAGACGTAGTCGCATGCGGCAATGAAGAACGGGGTCTGGGTGTTCTCGGTCGAGGAGGCCACCTGAATGGCGCCAACCGCATTGGCGGTTTCCGCGAAGATCAGAGACTCCGCGTAGAACTGGCCCATGAAGAATGTCGCCGCGGCTTGCTCGCGGTGGATGATTCCCGAAACGCCAGCCGCAAATGCGAACTGTTGGTCGCTGATGAACCGAACCGAGTCGATATCGTACTTCTCTGAAGCGTTCTCCTGTTGGTACGAATCTCGGATGATCTCCTGGGCGACGGTGTAAACGGCGGCGTCGGCGCAGCAAACCCTGATCGGAGTTGAAAATCGGACTGCCGTTTTGGCCACATACGCGAAGATGTTGAGAGCCTGAACGGAGATCGCGTTCAACGCGCCAAGACCCGGAACCATGAGAACTGGCCGGCCCATCTCCGTTGCCCGTCCAACCGCTTCATCGATGGCGTTCAAACCAGCGATGCGGCGTATGTACAGGTCTTTGCCTTTATGCGCCCGCTTGATATTGAACAGGATGAAGAACACCACAGTTAGGGTGAAAAGGACACCCACCCATCCGGTGTCAAGGTACTGCTCACCTTGCCACGACGAAATATCAGCCATCAGTTTTTCTCCGCGGCGGGCAACGCTGCCCGTCCAGACTCGATTCGTTGAAGAAGCCGCTCGAAGTTCTCGCGCTTCGAGAACAGGCGGCTGTAGTTGTTGAAGAAGTCAAATCCCAACAGTGGAGCGATGAAGGGTGCGAACATGATTGCGGTTTGGCTCCCAACGTACGCGAGAGGCGTGTGCGTTTCCAACAATAAGACGGCCGGGATCTCCAATTTGCGCCGCTCGATTTCCCGGGCCGCGTCCTCGATCAGCTTATCAGTCTCCTCCTCGGTCAGTTCATTCTTCCAGAGATCGAACATCGCTTTCACCAAACCTACGCACTGCATCGAGAATCTGCTCCCGATTATCCCCACCGAACTTCAGAAATACCCCGCGAAACGGATCGAGCCGCCCCTCTTTCTCCAAGGGCGAAAGTTTGATTCCGCTTTCAGTAAGAACCACTCTCTTCACACTGGCCCATTCGATCTCGGAAACCGATGCTCCTGTACGCACTTTCGCGCACTTTGCATCGAGCCGATAACTCGTACCCAGCCAGTACTCCATCGTAGACGCGAGGATCATACCAAACCCAAGCAATCCAAGCAAGGGTAGACGAACGATAAAAACGCCGAACAGCAACACGAACCCCGCCACGCCAAAGACCACGACTCTTCGCTTTGGCGAGGATTCATACGGTCGGACCACCCAGGAATAGAACTCATTCTTGCTATCGCCAGTCATGGAACAACGAACTCACCGATTGGTTCAGGTGGATGCGGGAAATCGCCTCGCCAATCAATGGAGCCGACTCCAAGATCGTCAATTTGGGAACGATTTGGTCTTCGTGGATTGGAATCGTATCCAAGCTGATGATCTGGGAGATCGCGCTCTCTTGCATCCGGTGGGTCGCATTGCGACTGAACACTGGGTGGGTACAGGTAGCGATCACATCCTTTGCGCCTCGCTCCAAGAGCGCGTTCGCACCGCCAATAATCGAGCCGCCAGTGTCGATCATATCGTCGATGAAGATGCAAATTTTGTCCTTGTACTCGCCAACGATCTCCACAACTTCGACGTGGTTGGGGCGTGGTCGACGCTTTGCGATGACCACGAACGAGGTGTGCAACATTTCGGCGAGGGCCTTTGCCCTCCCAACTCCCGCGACGTCGGGGCTGACGATGACCACGTCTTCCCTGCCCTTCAGACCCTGGGCGATCAGGTGGTTGCCGATGATCGGCCCGCCGTAAAGATGATCGACGGGACAATTGAAAAAGCCCTGAATCTGGTCGGCATGGAGGTCGATCGCCAAAATTCGTTGAGCCCCGGCCATGGTGATCATGTCCGCAACGAGTCTCGCCGTGATCGGTTCGCGAGGCTTGATCTTCTTGTCCTGACGGGCGTACCCGTAGTAGGGCATGACGACCGTGATCTTGCTCGCCGAGGCCCTTCGAAAGGCATCGAGCATGATCATAAGCTCCATCAGATTGTCGTTCGTGGGCGAACAGGTCGGCTGGATGATGAAGACATCATTGCCTCGGGCGCTCTCCTCGATCTTGATCTGGATTTCGCCATCGGCAAACCGACTGGTGGTCATCTGGCCAAGCTGAATGCCCAGATAATCCGCCACTCGGTTGGCAAGCGCCACATTGGCGTTACCGGCGAATAGCTTCATGCCACGCAGATTGCGTTTGTTTACGTTTCGTTCTTCGACTTCTTGTTCCGCCACTGTGCTGCCCATTGCTCCTTGACCTCGGTCCGACTTCGGCCGATAACCAATCCTCCCGCCGGATAGACGCCGCTCGCCACGACGCTCCCGGCAGCGACAAACGATCCGTCGCCCAGATGAATCGGGGCGACCAAAGTGCTGTTCGACCCGACGAAGACATCACTGCCAATCTCCGTCTGGTGCTTCTTGTAACCATCGTAATTGCAGGTGATGGTGCCCGCCCCGATGTTGGTGTTCATGCCGATACTGGCATCGCCGATATAGCTGAGATGACTGACCTTCACGCTCTCGGCCAAATAGGCGTTCTTCGTCTCGACGAAGTTGCCGATCTTCACGTCGGGCAGCAGCTCGGAGCCTGGCCGTATGTGGGCGAAGGGTCCAACCTTGACGGTGTCGTGGAGCCTCGACTCCTTCATGTAACTGACATAGACATTGACGAAGTCCCCGATTTCGCAATCCTCGATGCGTGTGTACGGCCCCAGGCGGCAGGATCGGCCGACCCGAGTCTTGCCGACGATCATCGTGCTGGGTTCGACGATCGTATCCACACCGATCTCGACTTCGATTCCCACATAGGTTGTGTTGGGATCCATGAACGTGACACCAGATTCGGCATGGCGGCGGAGAATCCTTTGTTGAAGCTTGCGATCGGCTTCGGCCAGCTGCCAGCGATCGTTCACGCCGGTCAGAATCTCGGCATCCTCGAAAATCTTGGCTTCGGAAGCGCCCGTCTCGGCGAACATGGCCACCAAGTCGGTAAGGTAGTACTCGCCTTGGGCATTGTTGTTTTGGAGTCTGGGCAGACTCTCCAACAGAGCGGGGCCATCAAAGCAGTAGAGGGAGGAGTTCACTTCAACGATGCTTCGCTGAAATTCATTGGCATCCTTTTCCTCGACGACGCCGATCACTCGACCGCCGTCGCGTACGATTCGCCCATAGCCTTTCGGTTCCGACACCAAGGAGGAGGCCACAAGGCACTTCTGCCCCGGAGTCTTTGAGGCGATGAACTCGCTGAGAACTTCGGGCGACACGAGCGGGGCGTCGCCGGGAGCGACCACTACCGGCCCTCGATGGCCTGCCAAGAGCGGCGCCGCCATCTGCACGGCATGGCCCGTTCCCTTTTGCTCGCGTTGCCAGGCATATTCAAAGCCATCGCCCATGCGGGCCTGGATCAAATCTCCCCCATGGCCAATGACCACGATGATTCGGGAAATCCCCGCTTGCCGCATCGCCCTCGCCATGAGCTCGACCATTGGAAGTCCGCAGACCTCATGAAGGCCCTTTGGCAAGTCCGATTTCATTCGGGTGCCCTTCCCGGCGGCAAGGATGATACCGGCGACAGGAAGTTTGCTCATTTTATTAAGGCCCAGAATGGCGGTGATATGCCGCCGAGATCGAGGAGGTTAAGATTTTGCCTCTTTTAGGGCCACATTGACAAGGAGAAAACAGGGAAAATCTCCGCATGCCTCTGAACGTCGTCGATCACCCTCTGGCTCAGCATCTCCTCGCCGGCTTGCGGGACAAGTCGACACCGCCCGAGGTCTTCCGAAGATTGAGCTGGAATCTCACGACAATGTTGGTTATCGAAGCCACCCGAGCCATCAGATCCGAGCTCCGTTCCATCGTGACACCCATTAAAACGACGAGTGGCCAGATCTTGACCGAAGGATTGGCGGTCGTCCCCGTGCTGCGCGCAGGCCTGGGAATGCTCGAACCGGTCGTCCAGATGTTTCCGGACGTTGCCGTCGGATACATTGGATTGGAGCGCAATGAGGATACTGCCGTTGCCCGCAGCTACTACTCCAAGTTGCCCGACCTATCGAATCGCTACACGCTTTGCGTTGACCCGATGTTGGCGACCGGAGGATCGGCCGCACAGGCGGTATCGCTGATCAAGGGCCATGGCGCCAAGACCGTGGTCATGGTCTGCGTCGTTGCCGCCCCGGAAGGAGTCGATCGCCTGGAAACCAGCCATCCGGGAATCCATATCTACACGGCCGCCCTCGACGAGGGACTCAATGAGAAACACTACATCGTGCCTGGACTGGGCGACTTCGGCGATCGCCTTTACGGGACCTTCTAGCTACTTCTTCCGGTAGGTCCTCGTTGCTTGCAGGACCGCCTCGTACCGTGCAATGTAAGTTGCGACGTCTACCCGGGCAATGAAGCGCCCGATAACGTCCAATGCCAAATC
>JADZBW010000286.1 GCA_020851885.1 Fimbriimonadaceae bacterium
CGGTCTCGTAGCGATGGCATCCTGGTCCACAATGCCCGTCGGCAAGGTGTTTGGCATAGGTGGCGGTCGAGAAGCCCGTCAGTCGTTCCATCGCCGTGAAGCCAGTCGCGTCGTCATGCTTCTCGTGGATGTCGAGCTGGATCGTCTTTCTCTGACCATTCTTTGAGCCGACGCCGACGCCTCGCACGATGACCTGGTCCTTATCGTTTGGATCGCGCAAAGCTTCGCCCATGAGCTTGTGGAAGACCTCGATTGGGATCGCTTCGCCTGATCGCGTCTTCACGCGTTCATGATCCCAGAAGCCATAGTCCTTGAAAATCCGCATCCGCTCGCAGTGGCCAGGGAACCGAATCGTCTTGTACTCATAATTGCCGAGCTTGCCTTCGTGAGTGAACGGCGCGGTCGAAGCGCCGCCGGAAGTCGTGAACGCTTCCATTTCGCCAAGTCCATCGACATGAATGGCTTCCAACTCGGAAAGTGTGTCCACTTGATGGACTTTGCCATCTCGGATCACGTCGGCGCAGTGACTGTACTCAGTGACCAATCCTTCGACGTTGAAGACGAGTTTGTAGTTGAATGGAGGCTTCGGGTTCTGGGGCAAGCCTCCGCAATAGAGCTTGACCGACTCGGTTTCGTCGAATTGCTCCATCAGGTAATTCCCGAGGTCATTCACCAATCCAGGCGCCAGTCCCGTATCGGGAACGATCGCCACACCCTCCATCTTGGCTTGCTCGTCGTGCTTGAGCGTTTCCCAGGCAACCGCCGTATCTCCTCCCATGTCCACCATGTTCGTCTTGTGGCGGATGGCGACGGCGGCGACGCGCGGATGCATCCAATAGGGAACGCAGCTGAGCACGACGTCGATCGACTCCAGGAAGCGACCAAGCGCTTCCGGGTCCAGCGCATCGACCTGATGAGCGTGGCAGACGGTCCGTCCTACTAACCGATTGACGCGATCCGCATTGCGTTGAGCCTGCTCCAGGCTGACATCGCCCAGATGAATCCCTGAGGGATCTGCGTTGCGGGCAAGGTCGTAAGCGGCGGCGGTTCCTTGCATACCGGAACCGAGAATGGCGAATGATTTACTCATAGAATCTCCGTGGACGGCACTGTCGGCTGGAAATCGTCCTTGAGGCAATAGGTTACCTGGGGGAAGGTTCAAGGGAAGCTGAGACGGTGAGGGGAATTCTGGGGACTTCGAAGGGATTCCCGAGTTCATTGATACTCCACTCGACAAACCCGGTACCGCCACGCCTACCGACTTCCATCATCTTGCGATAAACTGAAGTCGCTACGGAGGAATCGCGATGGACCGCATGATGCCGATTGATTTAGAACGTGTCGAACTAACCCGGAGCTTTCGAGGCTATGACCGCTCGGAAGTGCTCACGCTTTTGCAGAAGGCAGCCAAGGAGATGGCAGCCTTGCGCGGAGAGGTGGAAACCCTTCAGTCCGACAATGGAAGACTGAAACAGGAAGTGGATGCCTGCCGAGCGCAGGAAAACACCCTGAAGGAAGCCTTGATCCTCGCCCAAAGGACCGCCGATGAAACGCGTTCCTCTGCCCACAAGGAAGCAGACCTGATCTTGGAAGAGGCGCACCGCAAAGCAGCCGACGTCGAAACGAGTATGCAGGGCAAGATCAACGATCTTCGATGGGAGCTTGAGCGGCTGCGTTTGGACAAGCAGAAATTCCTCAATGCCTATCGGGGCATGCTCGAGGCGCAGCTTCGAGATATCGCTGAGCAAGGTGGATTTGCCGTCGTGGAAGGCGATGTCGCAACCGAAACCGCCGTCCAAGCCTGAGTCGGCCCTGATCCCGGTCCGAGTGGTTCCCAGAAGCAGCCAGAACAAGGTCGCAGTTCAGGATGGCGGGCTCAAGATCTGGGTGTCCTCGCCCCCGGTCGACGGGGCCGCCAATGAGGCGGTCTGCGCGGTCTTGGCCAAAGCCCTTGGAATCGCGCCTTCTCGAGTCCAGGTCGCTCGCGGCCAAGCATCCAAAGACAAGCTGGTGAACGTGGAGGGTCTCTCGTTTGCGCAAGTGCTTGCAAGGGTCTGCGAGTGACCAGTCCGTAAAATTGCCAGATCTGTTGGGACCTGCGATATCAAGGGATCATTGGTAGAAGAATCTCGTCTATCCTAATGCGTTGATTGTTGCGGGAGAGGCAACGGTTGCCTTGGAGAGTCATTGAAGAAATCCCGCCTGATATTCGTTGCCCTTCTTGCAATCCCCGTAGCGTCGCATGCCGTTATCTTCAGCTTTAGCGACCCCGGAGTTCACCGAGCAACGGCTGAATTCACGTTGGTCGGGAATCAAATCAAGGTTGTCCTAACGAATACGTACGCCGTGGCAACAACCCAGCCCAATCAAATTTTGACCGCGCTATTCTGGGATGTTGCATCCAACCCATCTTGGACCGCTGGAACCGCAAACCTAACGGCGGGGAGCACATGGGTCAATGACCCCCACAACACCCACGAATCGGCAGGGAAGCACTGGGCTTATAGACATGGCGCGATGGATATCGATCCAACATCGGGCGTTTCCTATCGCAATTACGGATTGAGTGCGACCGGATTAGGTCTATTTGGAGACAACGACGCCTTTGAAACAGGTGGCAGCAACCCCGTTCTCAATGGCGCCGACTACGGAATCACGGGAAATGCTGGAAGTACCCTGCCGGGTGGTGGACCTCATTCGGACGCCCTGATCTGTAATTCGATGACGTTCTTCCTGAATGGTGCGGCAAGCAATTTCGACCTGGAGACAATCGGAAACGTTCGCTTTCTTTGGGGAACCAATGTCAGCGAATTCCAAGGTGACGGAGGTAGCGGCAACCACTTCTTCACACCAGCGCCTGAACCGGCGACGATGGGATTGGCCGCCCTCGCGGTCTCTGGGGCCTTCGCACGCCGTCGACGGGTCTCCCGCAAGACCGCATAGCGGGCCGATTCTTTCTCCGGTGATTTATGGGGTCACCCGTTGCGTGACCGTTCGAACCCAGGGCGACCGTAGATTTGCCAGATTGCCATTCCCGCAATCGATTGGCACGAAGTATGGGAACAGAATTGGGGAGGGACTCCCCTGAATTTCAGTCGAGGCTAATATACATGAAATGCATTAAATTATTACTTTGGAGCGCATTGGCGATTCCGGCGATGGGTCAGGCTTTCGTCATTTCTGGCACCCTTTCCCAAGGGGGATACACCTACTCGGCGCAAGCGGATATCTCGCAGATCGGCAATCAAATGCAGATTGTATTGACGAACACCGCCAACGTTGCCGCCCCGCATAACGGTCAGTTGCTTTGTGGGTTCTTCTGGGATATGTCTGGCAGCCCGACAATGACTCCCGATGCAAGCTATCCGGTGATGACGGACGGCAGCGATGGGTATTTGCCGGTCGACGGTTCGGGCGCGCTCTCCGAGGAGTGGTACTTCAAGAATCAATCGGGAGGCGCAAATAACGCCCACTATGGAATTGGGTCGGTCGGATACGGATTCTTCGGCGCGAACGATGCTTTTGCCGGTGGACATCACCCTCTTGGTGGTGGCGGCGACTATGGAATCGCACCCGATGCGGGATTCGACGGGACCTTCTCGCCGGTCGTACATAATTCGCTCACGTTCCGACTGAATTTGCCTCAGAACTACACGCTGAGCCAAACATCGATGAGCAATTTCTCGTTCCAATATGGCACGGCTTTCAACGAAACAAACGTCCCTGTACCGGAGCCCGCCTCCATCGCTGCGCTTGGATTGGGCGCAGTTGCCCTTCTGAAGCGTCGTTTCAAAACCCGAAAGTAGGATCTCGACCCAACAATAGCCCGCCACAGTAATCTGCGGCGGGCTCTTTGTTTATGAGGGCCTACTTGTTTTGGCTGGAACGGTTTCGCGGTGGCCAGCCGCGAATCCGGTGCGTGTGGAAATACGTATCGCCCGGCATGGCAGGGGACATTTTTAGGGGGACCTGCTAATTCGCGCGAACGACTCTGTGCTGCGCGGACATCTGTCCTATTGGTATTTCAAGCCTTCAAACAAGGATTAAGGGCCCGTATCTGCCAGGTTTCTGCGGATAGATCGCAAGTTCCTCATTGTTAATACGGTCGTCGAATTCTTGCAACGCGCATAATTTGCGTCATGTTTTGGCCCCTGGCCCTGATCCTCCTTCCACCTGTCCCATCTGCCTTTCTCGACAAAACGGCCGACCTCGGATTGCAGCTGGGAAATGACGCCGCATGTTGGGTGGATGTCGACTCGGATGGCTATCCAGAGCTGATAACGGGTGGCGCCGTTTGGTTCAACAAGCGCGGTATCCGCTTCCAAAAGAGTCCCGACGTGGGAACGGTCGTCGGGGGAGATTTCGACAACGATGGCGACCCTGATCTCTTCGCATGGTCCAGTCTTCGACTCTTGCGAAACGACCTCGAAAAGGGGTTCACGGAGATCCCGCTTCCCGCACTTCCCAAGACCGTCTCTCGCGGTGCTTGCTGGGGGGATTGGAACAACGATGGGTTTCTCGACCTATACGTAGGCGGCTACGAAGATTGGAACGCGGGCATCACCTACCCAAGCGCCGTCCTTTTCAATGAAGGGGGCAGGTCTTTCAAGTTGGGTTGGACTGAATCCAAGTACCGGACCAGAGGCGTTACTTCATGCGACTTCGACCAAGACGGCGATCAAGACATCTACATCTCCAATTACCGGCTGCAACCCAACCAGTTACTCGTCAATGACGGGAAGGGCGCCTTTACCGACCAGGCCGGAGACCGAAACGCGGTTGCCACCTCACCCGGGTTTGAGGGTGGCCATTCGATCGGAGCGGCATGGGGCGATTTTGACGATGATGGCGCGATCGACCTCTTTGCCGGGAATTTCGCTCACGTCGACAATCGGGGTGACCAGCCCAAATCGAGATTTCTGAGGAATCTTGGTAAGAATGGCGGCTTCAAGTTTGCGGACCTGGGAACCTGCGGAGTGTTCTATCAGGAATCTTACGCGTCGCCCGCCGCCGGCGACTTTGACAATGATGGCGACTTGGATCTGATCTTCACCACCGTCTACGCCGATGCGTCTTTTGGCAAGAAGAACTACCCCGTCCTCTTTCGCAACGAAGGCAAATTTGCCTTTGGGGACGCGACCGAATCGGCGGGTCTGAGCAAACTGCCTGCGACCTACCAGGCGGCTTGGGCCGACTTCGACCGTGATGGCGACCTCGATCTTGCCGTGGGAGGCCGGCTGTATGTCAATCAGACATCGGGAACGCACTGGCTGGAAGTTCAGCTGATTGGAGATGGGAAGCGCATCAATCGCTTGGCGATCGGTGCCCAAGTCCGCCTGAGATTGAAGGATCGAGTGTTGACCCGTCAAGTGGAGGCGGGCACTGGCGAAGGGAACCAGAATGATCTCACCATGCATTTTGGGCTCGGGGAGCTTAAAGGCAAAGTCGACCTGGAAGTTCTTTGGCCTGATGGAAAACGGCAGCGAGTAAGGGGTGTCGCCGTCGATCGGGTTCGCGTGATCCGATGCCAGTAGTATTTTCAGGGCGCAACTGCGTCGTTGGCGTAAACTTCCGATCATCTAACTTACGTCTCTAAAGAAGCCGCCATGTCCGACGCTAACCGTACCCAGGCCCTCTCCGCAGACCCCAACCGCACGCAACTTGGGGCGCCGCCCTCTATGGACCCGAACAAGACGGTCATGGGGACGGCGCCGACCTTGAATGCGACGGTCACGATCAAGCCCGTTCAATGCACCGTCTGCAAAACCTTCAATCCTGCGGGAGTGATGTTTTGCGTAGATTGCGGCTTGATTTTCGATCGCGCCCTGCCGGGCGATGCCTTTGGCGCGCCCGCCGTCCAGCTTCCAATGATCGTCGAGCAGAGTGGTCGGGAACAGCCGGTTCGGCCAGGATTGAACTTGATCGGACGGGAAGGCGATGTCATGTTGATCGACGGCAAGGTGTCACGCCGTCACGCCCAAATCACATCGACCGACGGGGTGCTGGAACTTGAGGACCTGGGTTCTACGAACGGCACCAAGGTCGGAGGCGCGGCCCTCGCACCCGGCGAGAAGCGGACCCTGAGCGGGGGGGATACGATTTCGTTCGGCGGCTATGAAGTCCGACTATCGATGCCAGGCACAGCCAGCGCCAATGCGACCGCAGTGATCTCTTCGAACAAGACCGCCGCGATCGCGGTGCCACCGAAAGTGGAAATTGCCCCGGCGACCTTGGTTGGCGAGGGAAACGAGTACCCGCTGAAGGCCGGCCTAAACTCGTTTGGAAGGAAGTCGGACAACGACGTCTCTATCACCGACCCATATATCAGCGGGAAGCACGGAGTCATCGAGATTGCCGCCGACGGAGTGTTTTTCACCGATATCGGCAGCACCAATGGCACCATGCTCAATGACGCAAAGCTCTCACCAAACATGCGCACCGCCATCACCTCGGAAGACGTCATCCGGTTAGGAAGTCTGGAGTTTCGGATTCGGATGAACGAGAAGGCAGGAGATTGATGGACGAAATTACCGCCGAATACACGACGGATCAACTCTCCGAACCGGCTAATCTTGTCGTGCGCACGCGCGTTACGGTGGCCTGCAAGACGGACCTTGGCCGGGTGCGCGAAAACAACGAAGACAAATTTGAATATTTCCTCCCCGAGGATGACCAGATGCTGGCATCCCGGGGACTTGTCTTTCTGGTATGTGATGGAATGGGTGGCCATGCCGCCGGCCAAATTGCCAGCGAACTCACGGCCAAGACATTTATCGATGTCTATCTCAACCACCCGGCCAGCGAGCCGATGGTCGCCATGGCGGGCGCCGTGGCGGCGGCCAACCGATTCGTGTTGGATGTCGCCCGAGCCGTTCCCTCTCGCCGAGGCATGGGGACGACCCTGAGCGGGCTAATTCTCCGGCAAGATCGTGCCTTCACGATCCAAGTTGGAGATTCCCGAGTGTATCGCCTCCGTGCGGGCGAGCTTGCGATGCTAACCAACGACCACACTTACATCGAAGAAGCAATTCGAATGGGAACGTTGACGCCAGAAGAGGCCGAGCGGCACCCTTATAAGCATGTTCTGACTCGTGCGGTGGGAACGGAAGCGGATGTCAATCCAGATATCGAGGCCCATGACCTGAAAGAAGGCGACCTCTATCTTCTCTGCTCAGATGGACTTCTCAACCATGTGCCCGACGACCAGATTGCCGATGTGATGCGCGAAAACAGTCCAAGCGAGATCGCATGGAAGCTTGTCGGGATGGCCCTCCTGGGAGGCGGCAGCGATAACACGACGGTGCTCGTCGTACGCGTCGACGAGATGGTCGACTGTTCGTAAGACCGGGTGACAATGGCCATTGCGCTTGGGCTCAAAGTCGCTCCCAATTGCGAATCGCTTCGCTCTTCTTAGTAAATGCGACTAATATAAAGGCATGACACCTGCTGATGCCTTGGTTTCCTTTGGATTTACCGCGCTTGAATCGGAGATCTATGTCTTTCTCTTGGGGAACTCGCCAGCGACCGGCTACCGCGTCGCAGTGGGGATCGGCAAACCGGCGGCCAACACCTACAAGGCCATTCAATCGCTTCAGGCAAAGGGTGGAATCCTTGTCGAAGAAGGCCCAAATCGACTATGTCGGGCAGTTCCCCTCGAAGAGTTGATGGGTCGCCTTCAAAAAGACTTCGAGTCCAAGAAGGCGGCAACGATCAAAGCGCTGAAGAATGCGGGCAAGCCGCCGGAAGATGAGCGCATCTACTTCTTAAGGTCACGCGACCAAATCTTCAGCCGCGCGCGCGAAATGTTGGGGGTCGCCAACGTGGTCGCCATGGTAAAGGGTTCCGGCGCGTTCCTTCACGGAATCGAAGCGGATTTGAGGAAAGCCGCCGATCGCGGGGCGGCGGTTTCGGCGTTGAGTCCTGAGGCAGTCGCGATCGAGAATATCGAGGTCGTTCAAGGAACTGAAGGAGGGCGGAATCAGGTGGTGGTCGTTGTCGATGGGCTTCAGACCCTGGTGGGCACGATCGCCGACGAAGCGGAGGCGGAGGCGATTTGGACGAGAAGCCCATTCTTGGCGCAAATCCACCATGAAGGGCTGTCCGCGGAGATCGCCCTCACAAACGTCTCTCATCTTCTGAAAGCCGACGAGAAGCGAAGTCGGATTCAGAGAGCCGTCGACATGCGCCGGAGTCTTCCTCAGAATCGCCAGGAGTAGACCAAGAAGAGCTGATTCTGGCCCTGGTTGTCGCCGACGGTGCCGGCATTGGAAATATGGAGAAGCCTTAGGCCGATGCTGCCTTCTCCCTTTCCAGTATCCCAGGCGACCCCGAATCCGACCATCGGAGTCGAGTTGAACTTGCTGTCGAGATCGACCGTCCTCCGTGTCGCGTATTGCAGGCCCCAGCCGACGGAAAAGTAGAATCCGACGCCCTTGTTCTTTGGCCAACGATATCTTGCAAAGGCAAGCATTCCAAAGGCCTCGGTGTGATTCGGACCATGACCGCTTACTCCGTTGCTGGATGAGTGTTCATAGTAGCCCTCGTAGACCAACTGCGTGTCGACGTCGCGGATTGCAAACCTGGGCTCGTGACGCCCATATCCCATGCTCAATCCAAAACCTGCCCGGGGGTCTTCCGAGCCGAGAATCGTGATCGAGTGGCCACCAAAAACGCTGATGTAGGTATATGGAGACCTTGGGACTTGCCGTAGCGGGCGGTCTTCCTGCGCTTGAGAAGAAGCCGCCAAAAGGAGACCCAGAATAGCCGCGCAAAGTTTCGAATGCATATCTGTAAAACGACGCGGACTGGGTCCGAATCTAAGCGTTGGGACGTTGGTCGGGTACCTTTAAGCATCCCCGATGCGATCAAATCTTCCCGTCGTCGTTATTGTTGGTCGCCCGAATGTCGGGAAGAGCACGCTGTTCAACCGGCTTATCAAGAAGCGAGTCGCGGTAGTCGAAGACACTCCAGGGATCACCCGCGATCGCCTCTATGCCGAAGCCGAATGGAATGGCAAGCGCTATACCGTTGTCGATACCGGCGGCATCGTGTTTCAAGAGTCCGATCCATTGGCGGAGCAGATTCGAGTTCAGGCCGAAGTCGCACTTGCCGAAGCGGATGCGATTCTTTTCATGGCCGATGTCACCAACGGCGTCAACCCTGACGACCGGGACTTGGCCAACCGCCTTCGAGGCATCAAGACTCCTGTCTATATCGTCGTTAACAAGGCGGATCACCCGGGACGAGATTCGAACGTCAACGAGTTTTATGTTTTGGGCCTGGGAGAAGTCTGGTCCGTCTCGGGCCTCCACGGAAGGGGGGTTGCCGACCTCTTGGATGCGGTGGTTGCCGACTTCCCGAAGGTCGATCCAGACGCCCCAACGGAGCGCGAGGAAATCCGAGTCGCCATTGTGGGCCGCCCGAATGTGGGCAAGTCCTCCATGATCAACGCCTTCACCGGCGAGCAGCGAATGATCGTCTCCGATATTGCTGGCACCACACGGGATGCCATCGACACCGTGCTCGAATACAAAGGCGAGAAGTTCCGCCTGATCGACACGGCCGGAATCCGGCGTCGTGGAAAGATCCAGGGAACGGTCGAATACTACATGGTGAATCGTGCCGAGAAGGCGATCGCTCGCTGCGACTGCGCGCTGGTGGTCATCGATGGCAATGAAGGGTTGACCGATGGCGATAAACGGATTGCCAAGATCGCTTATGATGCGGGCAAAGCTTGCGTGTTCGCCGTTAACAAGTGGGATACCAAGGAGCCTCCGGATGGAGAGCCGCGTCGCAAGACGCCTCTCAAGAAGGACATGGCCAAAATCATCCACGATAACCTGCCCGAGTTGGAGTACGCGAAGATCGCATTTACCAGCGCCAAGGAAAGCGCCGGGTTGGAACCAGTCTTGGATGCGGCCATTCAAGCCGTTGAGAACTACTCCTTCCGGCTATCGACGGGTCAGTTGAATCGCTTGATTCAAGACGCATGCTTCTCCCGCCCCTATACATCCAAGGGGCGCGCCCTCAAGATCTACTACTCAACCCAAGTCACGGCCCGTCCGCCGACATTCGCCCTTTTCTGCAACGATCCCGACTTGCTTCACTTCTCATACGAGCGATATCTTATCAACAAGATTCGGGAGAAATATCCTCTCGAAGGCACGCCGATCAAGATCAAGGTTCGCAGCAGTCACAAGAAACCGGAATAACGAGATCTCTCACAACCCTTCTTCTAAGCCACTGGGCGCTTGGAATTGGTTGTCGTATCCAAATCGATGTTTCTCACTTCA
>JADZBW010000287.1 GCA_020851885.1 Fimbriimonadaceae bacterium
GTTGATAATTTCTAACTGTATGGCGACCTTATCATTTGGTTTATCAAACCCAACTTCACATTCCAGAATGTAGTCAGAATATGCGGGAAGTGATTTTATAAATCTGAGCGCGTTTGCACTTCGGATGCCAAGCTGTTTTATGTGTACGCCTTGATTGTTACACATCTCTGAAATATTGGTGTCGGCATGAGTGCTCGCCAGGTAATGGGTAACGACGCTCTCACTGTCACCCGTCATCAGCGTGGAGCCCTTGGCCAGGTATAGGGCCTTGGTGCACAGCGCCTTAATCGCCGCCATGTTATGACTCACAAACAACACCGTCCGACCGTCTTGCCGACTCACATCCTGCATCTTCCCCAAACACTTCTTCTGGAACTGCGCGTCGCCAACCGCCAAGACTTCATCCACAATCAAAATCTCAGGATTCAGGTGCGCGGCAACGGCAAACGCCAGTCGCACATACATCCCCGAGCTATAGCGCTTCACCGGGGTATCCAGGAACTTCTCCACCTCGGCAAAGTCCACAATCGCATCAAACTGCCGATCGATCTCCCGACGCCGCATCCCAAGAATCGCGCCGTTCAGATAAATATTCTCACGCCCCGTCAACTCGGGATGGAAGCCCGTTCCAACCTCCAGCAAAGACCCTACTCGGCCATAAACATGCACCTCGCCAGACGTAGGCTCCGTAATGCGAGACAGAATCTTCAAGAGGGTCGACTTCCCCGCCCCGTTCCGGCCGATAACGCCCAACACCTCGCCCTTCTTGACGTCGAACGAGACGTCGTCCAGGGCCCGAAAGGTCTCGACTTCCTTCTTGCGGAACAGACCCTTTACTGAATCCGCGACCGCGTCGGTCACACGATTGTGCCGCTCCGCGTTGTGGAGGATCTGATACTCCTTGGTCAGCCCGCGCACACTCAGTGCCAGATCGCTCATCGGCTACCCCAACTAAATGACATCGGCAAATTTCCTTTCGGCGCGCTGAAACATCATCGCCCCCCATATAAACAGCAAGATACTTGCCAATGCGCTGAAAATCACCGAATTCCAGTGCTGAATCGGGGTTCCCAAGACCGCCCAGCGGAACGATTCCACCACCCCGGTCATCGGGTTATAGGCGATCACCGCTTGCGCCCTGGCGGGCAGGCTGGCCACCGCATAGGCCACGGGCGTGCCCCACATTAAGAAGTTAATAAACACCGGGATCACAAATTTGACGTCGCGAAACGTAACGTTAAGCGCCGCCGCCCAAAGCCCGACCCCAAGCGCCATCATCACCGCCATGAGCATTGCGACTGGCAGGAAGAAGATGCTGGCGGTCAAGGGAATCTTAAACAAGACAAGCAGAACAACCAGCAAGATGCTGGACACGCAGAAATCGAGCAGTACGCCATAGACGGTCGAGAGCGGCAGGATCATCCTTGGGAAATAGATCTTGCTCACCAAATGGGCATTGCCCACCATCGAGTCGCTGGACTTCTGGAGAATTTGGGCGAAGACGTTCCAAACCATCAATCCCGCGAAGCTGAATGCGAAGTAGGGCACCTTGTCGCTTCCCGTCGAGAGCTTTGCCACAGACCCAAAAATGAAGCTGAAGAGCCCGGCCCCGATAAGCGGCTGCAAGACGACCCAGATCACCCCGACCGCGGTCTGGCGATAGCGGAGTTTGACGTCTCGGAACGCAAGGGTGTTCAGCAGGTCGCGGAACTCCCATAACTCGCGAATGGGAAGAGCCTGCCAACCGCTCTTCTTGCGAATAGTCAGATGGGGAATCGCTTGCTCGCTCATAGGACGAATTAAGCCGCTCCATTCATCGCCACGCCAAGGACACGGGCATTGACCTGGCGAAGCGAGTCGATTCCCTTGCGGATCGCGGTGCGTTTGGTCGATCCCGACTTGGCAACGAACAGGACCGATTCCGCGACGTTGGAAAGGACGAGTGCGTCTGCGCCGGCTCCGCAGTTCGGCGCGTCGAAGATCACGAGATCGGAGCCGTCGGCCAGCTTCCGCATGAAGGCGGTCATGGCAGGAGATGCAAAGAGCTCGGCAGGACTCATCACCTGGGTTCCGCAGGTCAGCACGTGGAGACCTGGAATCATCGTCGAGTGCAGGCTTTCTTCGAGCGTTGCATGTCCCATCACAACGTCGGTGAGGCCAGGTTTACCAGCGATGTTCATTTTCTTGTGAATCATCGGGTTGCGAATGTTCCCGTCGACAAGAATGACACGCCGTCCTTCGCCAGATGCCGCCACCGCGAGGTTGCAGGCAAACTCCGTCTTGCCTTCATTCGGCCCACTGCTGGTGACCACGATCGACTTAACTGGGCTCTCAAGCGTCGAGAACAACAAGTTGAATCGAAGCACTCGATAGTTCTCCAACATGCGATCGTTGAGGGGAGCGATCGCCGTTGTCGGCCCTCGACGAGGCAGCTGGGGAATCTCGCCTAATGAGGGAAGACCGGTAAGGCCGTAGATCTCGTCGGTCGAAGTGACCTTGTCCTCCACACTATCCTTCAGGAGGGCAAATCCGACGGCGCAGAAGGCGCCCATAAAGAACGCAAGCAACAGATATTGGAGGTCCTTGGGCTTGACGATCTCAGGCTCGCTTGGTGCCGCTAGGACGTTGGAAGACTCTGCATTCGAGCTTTTTCGTATATTGAGTGCGTCCAGTGTGTTCTGCAGGCTAAGTAGCTTGGCCTTGCTATCGGAAACCGCTTGCTCCAGCTCACTTTGTTTGGGTTCGATGACCTGATACGCCTTCAAGTCGGCGGCGAATTTCGCTGAGTTCCTGCGAGCTTCGTCGAGCTGCTTCTGAGCTTCCGCAAGAGCAATCCTTGCCTGCGCAATCTGGAAGTCATACGAGTTCAAATCCGGGTTTGTCAGACTTGTCTTGGTATCGATCTCCTTCGGCAGGTTCTTCAACTGGCGTTCTTTGGCGGCGATCTGGGCATCAAGCTCGACCATCTGAGGATTGTCGTCGAGGAATGTGACGGACAGCCGGCTTCGCTGAGCCTTCAAATCGTCGATCTGGTTGTGGAGTTCAAATCGCTCCCGACTTGTCGTTTGCGAGCTGTTTGAGACCATGCTTCCCGCCTCTTTTCGACGCTCGCTCTCTGTGGCCGAAAGTCTCTCTTGGGCAAGCTTTACGGCGGTTTCGCCCTTGACCACTTCAACTTCGGCGTCGCTTGCCTTTTTGCTTCGATCTCCACCTTCACCTTCAAGAGGCTGTAATTGGCGGGAGTTTCTGTATTCCTGCAGCTCTTTCTGGGCCCCCTTTAAACCGTCTTTCTCAGCCAACAACTGAGTCTCGACAAAGCGCCTGGCCATTTCGACGTCCGTCGCCTGATTGTCGGCGGTGTACTTCTTGTAGTAATCCGGAATCGCCGCGGCGACTGTTTTCGCCAGCAATGGGTCCGTCGATTCCACGTTGATGTTGAGGACGTTCGTGTCGCCGACCTGGTCCACTTTGACTTTGGACAGAGTTTGAGCATTGGCCGGCATCTGGATCCTGTTTGCTTCTTTGTCCCAATACTTGTCATCGAACATGACTGGGCTCTGCAGAATCTGCATCTGAGTTGGGATGCTAACCGTGGGTCCCTGCATGGTGACGGACCCGACGGGATCATTGCTGCTGCGAGCTTGGGCAATGGCGATTGTCGTCGTCGTCCTGTACACGGGCGTCGTCAACACCACCGCCGCATAGCCCAGGCACAAACTGCCAATCAGGATCGTCGCAATCCAATACCGCTGTCTACGGAAGATTCCAAGGACATCCTTCAGGGTGAGTTGTCGCGGCACGTTATCCATTCTTTCTGCTTTCCAAACCAATCCAATCAGCCCGCAAGTTCAGGGCCAAAACACTTAACTGCATTGTTCCACAACAAAAAGGGAACCCACCAGGTTCCAGCGAACCTGTCAAGAGAGGCGCATAAACCTATACAATTGGACGTGTCGACGCTACAAATGTTCTTACGCAGATCCTTAAATGGCCACTAGACCTTGGCCCGCGACCGCTTGACGAGTGCCTCTTCCGCCAACTTGCGGCGATCGGAAACCTCATCTTTGGCCCTGACATTCGAGTCATCCAAAGGGAGATTCACCCGCGCCTTCTGCTTCAGGATGGATGTGAAAACACAGTGGTACGAGGCGACGGAGTCCTGAATCGTGTAATTCTCCACAAAGGCTCGGCGACCATTGGCTCCCAACTCGTCTACTTGCTCGCCCATGGCCAACATCGATCGAAGCGCCTCGGTCAGTGCATGAGAATCGCCCGGAGGAACGACTTTGCCGCAGTCGTGTTCTTTGATGCACATCGCCAGTTCAGAAGCTTCGCGGGCCACTGCCAAAGTTGGCCTGCCTGCCGCCAGAATCGAATAGAACTTGCTGGGCACACAGGTGCCCTCGATCCCGTCTTCCATCGTAACAAAGCAAGCATCGGCCTTGGCCAAGAGCTGAACGTACTCGTCAGACGACACCGGATCCATGATCGTCACATTGGCGATCTTCTCGTCGCGCACTCTCATCTCAAGGTGTTTGCGCTTGGCGCCATTTCCGACGATCTTGAAAGAAAATGGCTCGCTCTGAAGCGCTTTTGCACAGTCGAGAAGGGCATCGAAATCGTGGTACCTGCCCAGGTTGCCAGAATAGAGAAGCCTGAACGGATGCTCCTTTGAGAAGGGTCCGGGACGCTCGAATCGAACTGCCGACTGCTTTTCTTCCGAGCCAACCGGGATCACATGCGTCTTCTCAGGCGACACGCCGTACTTGGTGATCAGCAGCTTCTTCATGCAGCGACCGATCGCCACCACGCCTGCCGCCCCTTGAAGCCACCGACGCTGGGCATAGCCCAATGCCTTTGCCGTAGGATTGCTGGGGGAAATCACGCCGAGCCGAGTGGTGCGATCCGGCTCGAGGTCATAGATCAAATAGGCGTACGGTATGCGTCGCAGCCGCTTCGCCGCCTTCGCCGCCATTGGCATAAAGGGGGGAGCGGTAGTCACCAGCACCAGATCGTATTTGGGACCTGTCACCAACCGCCAAGCGACGCGCGCGGTCAGCATCAAATTGCAAAAAGTTCGCCTCAAGACTCCCTTGTGGTTCCAATTGGGATGTCCAAAACGGCGGATCGCGATGCCGTTCCAACTGTCCTCATTGGGGAGGCGTCGGTCTGATTTATAGGCTAGCGCGCTGCATTGCACGCTCACTTGGTAGCCATAGTCGTCGGTCAAAATTCGGGCGATATCGGATACGGCCTTCCCCGTCCCGCTCTGGCAGTCGGGATAGAAGAACTCCGTCAAGACGCATAGCTTGATGCTGTTCCGATCTTCCATTGTTAGCTCGTTCATTCGCCTAATACGTTTCGAAGCTATTGACTACGTCGTCCGTAACTTGTTCCTCCAAACGCCTAAGCCCATCACGCAAAAACTGTACCAAACGCAACGACATGGCCCAAACAAGCCGACGCGACATCGACGTCACAGGAATGATCTGAAGTGACCCGGCCCATTGCCAATGGACCGAAAAACGAAGTCCCTCACGATAGCAAAGCATTCCCGTCCATCAAGCGCGGACGACTACCATTTCATTATATTTCGCTTGCGGCTTCATTGCAACAAATCTGGCGTCGTCTGGTGAAGATACCAGGTATTTCGGCACCAGCCAGCGCAGTTTTCGACCCGGACTTACACCTGTAAACAAAGGAATGGACATAATTGGGCATCGTGACGATGGCTCGCCCCCTCCTACTCGTCATTCTCGTTGCCCTGGCGTTACCGGCATTGGCGCGGCAAAACACGACGCCGTCATTGGGCGACCTCTCCTATCAAGTGCCGGCCGGTTGGTCCAATTCCAAGTCTGACGGCGGAGTTCAGCTTGCGCCGAAGAAGCTTGAGAACTCCCAACTAATGCTGATCGCGATTGCGCCGGCTGAGGATTACAAAGGCGAGCTGACGCCGAGGTTTCAGAGTATCTGGAAGGCGACGATCTCCAGTCAGGGATTCGCTGGCGAAGCTGTTCCGACCACCCAAACTTCCAAAGAAGGATGGTCTTTCGCCATCGGCGCGTCAGCGGTGGCCAAGGACGGCAAGTCGATCCTGGCAACGCTCTTCGTCGCCCAATACCAAGCCAAGACACAAGCCATCGTCATCCTCGCGGACTCGGCATCCACCATGAACGCCCACTCGGACGAGATCGCCGGGTTCCTTGGCAGCCTCTCAGTCAAGGGTTACAAAAAGCCCGAAACGAAAACGGATGCCAAGTCCGTCTGGAACGCGACGGAGGGGATCGTCGGGGTTTGGTGGGGAGCCCGTTCGATGGTGGGAAGCAATGGCCTTGAACTGATGAACGAGCACCTCGTGTTTCTTCCCGGAGGCATCTTCGCTTTCGATTTGCCAATCCGCGGCATGGATGAATTGGACATGGGCCTGGCCAAGAAGGAGCAATCCAAGATCTGGTTCACCTACTCCGGCAACAATGACAAAGGCAACGTGAACGGGATTAGCACTCATCCCGAGCCTTTCGGCATCACCACCAAGGGCGCCCTTTCGTTTCTGGGAACCCAATACGGCCGCGCTCGCTGCCCATCCGGTTATCGCCTGGAAGGGACATACGGAGTCAAGGGTCTGATTCAGCAGACGACGATCTCCTTCTCTGCCGACGGTAAGTTCAATGACCAAGGGACGCTTGCCCAGTGCGATCAGTTGTCGAACGTCAAGGAACTTGCTCAGCCCGGCAGCGGAACCTATGAGATCCGCAACTTCTCGCTCATCTTGAGCTACTCGGACGGTAGGAAGGCCAAAATCAGTTTCTACTTGGCAACTGGCCCAGATGCAGCCACCTCAAAACCCAGCCAAATCGTCATCAATCGTCACCGATTGGGACGGTTCTAGTTTCACTTGTCTCATAGAAATCTATCGAGTCGAGTGCCACCGCCATGCGGTCTGGCAAATCGTTCTCAAATCGCTGTGCACCGGATTCCAACCAAGATCGTTCTTGGCCTTCAAGGCGGAAGCGTAGAGCGCGATCGCATCGCCCGCCCTTCTTGGACCTTCCACCACTGGCACGGCCTTGCCCGAAACCGATTCGACCATCGAGATGACTTCCCGCACCGAGCTACCCGTCTCACTTCCCAAATTGAACGCGGTCGAAGCCCCTCCTTCCATCAAGTATCGAAGCGAGGCGACGTGCGCGCTGGCCAAATCGGATACGTGGACGTAGTCGCGAACGTTGGTTCCATCGCGGGTTGGATAGTCCGTACCAAACAAGCTTAGGGACGGAATTCGACCCATCGCGGCGAGAATCGCATTGGGAATGAGGTGGGTTTCTGGATCATGGTCTTCGCCCAACTCCCCGTCTGGATCTGCGCCGGAAGCGTTGAAGTATCTCAGCGCCACCGACCGGGTCCCACTGGAGGTTTCGAACCAGCGCAGCAAATGCTCCCCGATGAGCTTGGTATCGCCATAGGGGCTCACCGCCGACTGGGGAAAGCTCTCGTCGATTGGGACGCGTTCGGGATTGCCATAGGTTGTGCATGAGGAAGAGAAGACAACCTTGTCCACGCCTTCCTCTGACGCAACCTGGAGCACCGTCCGGAGACCCTCCACATTGTTGGAGAAGTAGAGCCCCGGCTGCTCAACCGACTCTCCCACGTATGCCAAAGCGGCGAAATGGATGATCGACTCGATCTGGTGCTCGCGCATGGCAGAACGAATCGCCTCGGCATCTCGAATGTCGCCCTCGACGAACGGGCCGTACTTCACGGCCCAGCGATGCCCCCGAAAGAGGTTGTCGAAGACGATCGGCTGAAATCCCTCGGCGGCCAAGGCCTTTGCCGTGTGGCTGCCAATGTAGCCCGCCCCACCTGTCACCAAAACTGAACTCACGGCCTATTCTGAATCAAAGTGGAGCAAGAGGCGGTTTGCCAGGCTCATGGACAGGGAAGATCAGCCCTGGCGGAGAGGGAGGGAAACACCACACAGGGAATCCAAACCCTTCTCGACCGACTCGAAGTGTACCAGCGGTTGAGTCTGTGCTCATCGTAGGAGCGAGGACAACGTGCGTACAGACGTGCGTACAAATCTGGCTCAGAAGCCCGCTTGCAGCAAAAGCTGCAAATGACTGACCGAAAACAAACGAAAACGCATGACAGACCCCGTGTGCGAGCATACGCCACTGGGCATTTCGAATATAGAGAGAGAGAGTCGGCGCAACTGGTCGGGTGACCAAATTTGCGTATGGCTACGTCTTCTCGAAGCACCCTCTTCCGAACGGACTGCGCAAGCACTACGCCACGGGTAAGACGAAGACCCAGGCGGAGGCGGCGGCTCGGGCGAAAGCGGATGCCCATGATGCAGATTGGCAGTTGAGGAACGGAGTTGCTCCTCGCATTACTCCAACGCTTCGCCAAGCGCTCACCGAACGCCATCTGCACAGTGACCAGCCGTTCACTTCCTTCAAGAAGTACCGCTCCGTGGTTGAGTTCGCCTGCAGTTTTCAACCCCTGGAGGGCGGTAGAGCACTCGGCGATTACTACTTGAATGAGATTCAATTGCACCACCTGGAGCCGATGTATCGAGCCTGGTGCCGCAACCATGTTGGACAGAGCCAGCCGTACATGCGTGACATGCTCAACGGTCTGTTCAAGCGCCACATCAAGCTCCGAAACGTGACCGAGAATCCAGCAGAAGACCTGCCACGTGCAAAGCGCCGGAAAGCTCGGAAGAAACTTGAAGTCCGGGATGGCGACCTACAGAAGCTGTTCGACGCCGCTGACATTCGTCTTAAGGCAGCGCTCGTGTTGCTTCGCAGAAGCCTGAGGGCGGGGGAAGCGTTGGCAGTGACCGAGAGTTCCATCAAAGGGAACAGGCTCACGGTTCGATTCCAAGTCAATGACCTCTGGAACCCTGACGGCGCAGATTCAAAGAGCGTTTGGGGTCTGGCGAAGCTTAAGCACGATGCCGAAGAGAAATCTTTCGAACTAACGCAAGCCGAACTCGAAATTCTCCACGAATCCCTGAAGCTTGCCAAGGCAACCAAGGTTTACAATGAGGTGGCGAGGAAGTGGGAGAGCCACAGATTCGTCGTGCCAAATGCCAACGGTAGCGATTGGCACTACAACGACTTCCTTCTGGCGCTCAAAGAGCTAACCGAAAAGGTTGGAGTTCCTTTCAGACCTCACGATGGTCGGCGGCTCTATGCGACCGGTCTGATGCGGACGGAGTCGGTCAGTCCAGACGCCATTCGCCAAAGCATGGGACATTCAAATTTGGACACGACGATGCTCTACATGCGAAGCAACGCCGAGGATGATGCAAGGGTGAATGATGCTGCAGGACGACAAGTCATGCAAGCATTCGGTCTCCGGGCTGACTAGCAACGCTTCGGTGAACGCTTGATTTGAAGTCGAGACAAATTCACCCATTCACTGAGCCTCTTCAGACTTGAAGTCGAGCGATTTCCGACTTCAAGTCTGACCATTTTGAATCCAACGATGAACTCGACCCTGAATTTTCAGAGTTCGAATCCCTACATTGCGACTAGCTCGCCCGTCAGCCGAGGTTCGGGCTCCGTGCTGTCATCGTGATGACCGTCACCGAGAATCCAATCGACTGCTTTCTGAGCGTTCGAAGCCGCCTTGATAATTAGACTTGAATCGGAGTGCAGCGCTTTGCTGAGCCACGAGTTGATGTACTGTGTTGCAGGAGAGAGGTTCTGTATACCAGCCTCGCTCGAAAGGAATGCAGAGCCGATTTCGGCTACTAGTTCTTCCTTGGCGTATTCCTCTGAACCGAACTGAATTCCACTATCGAGCGAGATTCGACCGAGTCGTCCAGAGTGTCCTGTGCTGTGAATTAGCTCGTGAAAAAGCGTCCCGTAGAATGCCTCGGGGGTCTCAAAGTCTCGCATGTGGGGAACCACGACTGCATCCCGAACTGGGTAGTACGCCGCCTGTTCAGTGCCGAAGTGGAGCTTTGGGCAGTCCTTGTAACCAGCAACGATTCGCTCTGCAGCTTCCAAACCGCAAGCCTGACTTTGAACCATTGAGCCCTTCGGCAAGTCAAGTCCGCTGCACTGTTCGACGTTGAATACCGTGAAAGCTCGACAAATCAGCCTCTCCCTTCCAGTTGACTCGTCCTCGACATCTGACCAGAGCATGACGGTTGAACCCCGCTCCCCTTTGGCGACTGAGCCGCCGAGGGACTTCGCCTGATTGAAAGTCAGCCAACGGTGGTCGCTGAACTCGCTGAGCGAGAGCATGAGCCGGTTGATTCCACGATAGGGGCGGTTGGTCACTGCATTGCGGGGACGGCGGACTGTCCAAGGCTTGCGCCACGGCAAAACATCGCCAGCCTCGATTGCCTTGATGACCTGTTCGGTGATTCTTTGGTAGGTGCTCTTCACCCCTATCTATTCAGAGGCGCATCCACTTTGAGGAAATCAGTCTGAGTCCTGCTTTCCCTCGAAGAGCGTTCCCTCGTAACGCTTCTCCCAGTCGGGAACGAAGCCGCTGGCAGCGTGAGAAAAGAGGGTGAAGTTGTCCCTCTTGACTTTCAGACTTAGGAAGTAGATTGCGGCGGCGATTCTCCGATGCATGTCTGGCAAGAAGCTCAATGGAGCTTTGAGCGGCACTTCGCTGCTGAGACGCTCCAGGTAGCTCGGCTCGGTGCATGGGAAGACGACATCGTCCCGCATCAGATATGTGGTCAGCAGCGACGTGTGCTCGACGAGGTGAACGACCGTCTTGTA
>JADZBW010000288.1 GCA_020851885.1 Fimbriimonadaceae bacterium
CCTTTCCGCTTGGAATGGCTTCACGATGAAGTCCTTCGCTCCCGCTTGAATCGCCTCCACGACCATGTTCTTCTGACCCATCGCCGTACACATCACGACATTGGCATTTGGATCATGCTGCCGGATCTGCTTGAGCGCGGAGATGCCGTCCATTTCAGGCATCGTGATATCCATCGTCACCAAGTCAGGTTTGAGCGACTTGTAGAGTTCAACGGACTCGGCCCCCGTACAGGCCTCACCCACGACTTCAAAGCCGTTCTGAGTCAGGATATTCTTCAAGGTGACCCGCATGAAGAGCGCGTCGTCGGTGATTAGGATGCGTTTCGCCATTGTTGTGTCTTCCCCTCCCTAGGTTTTTGGTAGAAGAATGGGATCGTTGTAGTAAATCCGATCTCTTTTGCCGAAAAAATCCTCTCTGTGCTGCCCACGAACATGCATCCACCCGGTTTTAGCGCGGCGTAAAATTTGCGATACAGCTCTTCTTTGGCTGGATCGGTGAAGTAGATCACCACGTTGCGGCACATGATCAAGTCGAACCCGGAATCGAATTCGTCGCCTAAGAGGTCCCCGCGCTGGAAGGTGAGGTAGTTCTTCAAGGGAGGCAAAGCTCGCCAGCCTTTTCCCGAACGCTCGAAGTATTTCTGTTTGTAGCGATCCGGCATGAATCGCAAGTCGGCCTCGCTGAATTCGCCGGCCTTCGCTTGGTCGAGCGCCGTTTGATCGATGTCGCTGCCGATGATTTGATGGCCGCCAGGATAATTCAGGTCCAAGATGGCCGCCAGCGTGTGCGCTTCCGCACCATAGGAGCAACCGGCGCTCCAACACTTCAGACGAGTCGTGTTCTTAAGAAGGTCGGGGATCACCAGTCTTTCGATTTCCGACCACTTCTCGGGATTCCGGAAAAGCTCGGATACGTTGATCGCCAGTTTGTCCATGAACCATTGAAGGTCTTTTTGCGTTCGGCCCACGATTCGCCAGAATCCTTCGAGGTCCCGAGCACCGCGAGCCTCCAACATGCTTAGAATGCGCCTCTGCAATTGATCTTGCTTGTAGAGCGCGAGGTCCAGACCGCTCTTGCGCTTCATCAGGGCATAGAATCCGGTCCATTGTTCAGCGCTAGGCGACACGGCTCAGCCTCCCTGATGCCATCGCTACCAGCGCGTGGCCCATCTCGTGGATCGGATATTCGCCGGCGATGGCGCCGGCTTCTCTGGCAGCCCGAGGCATTCCGTAGATCGTGCAGGAACTTTCAGACTCGCCGAACACCGTCCCACCTACCGCTTTGATGGCAAGAGCGCCTGCAACGCCATCTTTCCCCATTCCGGTCAGCACCGCGCCAAGACATCGTGGGCCGAATTTCGATGCCGCCGACTCAAAGAGATGATCCGCAGCGGGCCTGACTCCATGGAGCGCTGGGCCATCGAACAACTCCACTTTGCCAGAATCTGAGAGGCGCATGTGGAGCCCGCCGGGAGCGATCTGCGCGAGCCCTGGAACAACGTCGTCGCCATCCGCCGCTTCGCGGACTGGTACCGTCCCGAAACTTGTCAGGCGCTCCGCCAGGCTCGCCGTAAAACCAACCGGCATGTGCTGGACGATCAAGATGGGGACGTTCCATTTTGCAGGCAGAGTCTCGAATAGGCAGGCCAGGGCTTTCGGTCCACCCGTCGAGGTGGCAATGAGGATCACCTTATCGGTGACCTTTGTCGGCGTCGCCGCCCGTACCGGCGTTCTCGCTTTCGTTGGAAGGGGCGATCGAGTGACTTGCCGGATCTTGGTAACGAGGTCTTCATGGACTTCGCGAAGCGCCATGAAACTGCCATTTCTGGGTTTGCAAACGAAGTCCATCGCGCCCTTTTCAAGGGCTTCGATGGTTGCCCCCGCGCCAGCAGACGTCTTGGTGGCAACCATGACGACTCTCGTCGGGCTCGTTCCCATGATCTGAGCCAAAGCGGCCAATCCATTCATCTTGGGCATTTCAACGTCGAGTGTCATCACGTCGGGCTTGAGGCTTTGGGCCATGGCAACACCCTCCACGCCGTCTCGAGCAATACCGACGACTTCAATGTCGGGTTCGCCGTTGAGAATATCGACCAATACCTGGCGGATCAGTGGCGAATCATCGACCACCAACACACGAGTTTTGGTCACGCAGCATCCTCAAAGAGCTTCTCATGCTGCTCGTAGGCAACCATGAACGATTCTGCCAATTCGTCAAAATGGTCCGACGTCAGTCCTAAACGGGCGAGAGCCTCTTCCTGAAAGTCGTATCGGAGCCCGTCACCGCCCAGCCCCAAGCCCATGCTCATTGTCAGATAGTCCGCGACATGAACGCAATCGACCAGGGAGTTGGTGGGATCGCAGGCGTTTGGATTGTGGTGGAACTGCATGGCTTCCACGAGCGGCTTGGGCAGGTTCCAGCCCTCGCCCATGTGAGCGCCTACGTCGCAGTGGTCGAATCCAAGGACCTTGCGCTCGACTTGGTCGAAAGTGAGTCCTTCGCGACATGCGATCGCCAACATTCCCGGCAGCTTGTCCTCAAGCCAGATACTCAGCGCCACCTTGCCCAAGTTGTGCAAGAGGCCGGCCGTGAACGCCTGATCAGCCGACGAGGCTCGCGAGCGGCTGGCGACCAATTGCGCGCCGACGGCGACGGCAAACGAGTGCGTCCACATTTCGCGCGGCCCAAGGCCATAGCCCTTCAGCGGCTTGATCATCCAAGGGTAGGTCGAAGCAACCATGCACAAGTTGCGAATGCACCGCATCCCAAGGACGACGACGGCATCCGAGACATCGATGATCTGTCGCGACAGGCCATAGTACGCGCTATTGGCAAGCCGTAGAATTCGGGCGGTCAATGCCTGGTCCTGCGACAGATAGCGCGCGATCGATTGGGCCGTGCCGGTTGGCGAATCGGTTTCCCGCATGACGGCAAGCGCGGCGGCGGGAAGCGAAGGCAAATCGCTCGTCTTGGCAACGATATCGGCAAGCGTTATCGTCGGCGTATGTGCTGTTTCATTCATCCCCTCAAGTTGCATAGGGTCTTTTCTCCGGAGGTCACTGTTCGAACGGTGAAGATGCCGGTTTCGACGGTCATGATGACCGTGCGACCGGAATTGCCGCCCGTATCTTGGGCAACGATCTCAAAGCCTAATTCTCGGAGCTTCGCGGCCACGGCCGCGCCATTGCGCGTTCCGATATCGAGCTTTGACTCGTTGTTTGCACTGAATTTGAAGACTTGGGCACCTCCCGCCATCGCGAACGCGATTCGGCTCTGATTGGCGCCGAGTCGGACCATCGCCTCGATTAGGGCGGGGACGCCGGTGTCGGCGAATTTGCCAGGCTTTTCCTCGCCTTTCGCCTGAAAAGCCTCAGGAAGCATCACATGAATCATTCCCGCGACGTTTGAAACGGGATCCAGCCCGCACAGACCAATACAACTTCCAAGTCCGAGGCAGGTCAGTTGACCGGTACCGCGAATGACCTGGATTTCAGCCATACCAACGAGTACGGCGTTGCTCACAGCAGACACTTATGCGGCCTCCGCGATTCCCAGGCTGGCAAAGAGATGCCTTAGCCCTCCAATGGATGGGATGTAGACGAAAAACCCTTCAAGCGATCCTTCGGCTTCGGTGATCGTCGTTCGAATGGCAAGAGCCAGATGATCCTTCGAGCTTGCCTCGACGACGATTGCATCGAGGATGGCAGCCGACATCTCGATCGCCAGGTAAGGAGGCGTCGAATGCATCGCAAGATTCGTCATGTCGGCGATCGCGCTCAGAAAGCTGCCGTTGATGATGTTGCCGATCTCAAGGAGGGCCGATGCGTCCATTTCGGTGATTTCGCTCGGATCGCACGGCTCTGTCCCCAAGAGCATCTTCCAGAGGGACCGCACGCTTGGCCAAGGCAAGAGGAACGCGATATGCCCCGTGACGTCTCCCTCGATGGGCATGTAGATCCCGGCGGCGTATGCTTCGCAACCACCCAGCAACTCGGGGATTCTCTCGAGGCTGAGCGACTCGACGTCGGGGACACTGATCGTGAACTTCCGGCCCGTCATCTCCGACAGCGAAGTTGTCGCGTGCCCAAGACCTATGTTGGTCAACTCGCGAACCACTGAGAGTTCCATTAATCCTAAACTGATTTCGCTCGCCATCATCCCTCCAAGCGCCGCCCAAGTAAGGTATCGGTTCGTTTCCTTCCACTCCTCCCTTCAGATGTGGAATTGCGCTTGCGAATTAGCCATTCCACGGTTCGAGTTGGATCGACCAGGCAATATTGCGGATCAACCGGCAATATTGGGGACCATGGGGAATCGTTTTTTGCTAGGAAATGTCCTTACTATTAGTGATGAGAGCCGCCGTATAGAAAGGCTGCCAAACGATGCGTTGCAAAACGCTTTCTCCTCTCCAAGGAATGCTTCGCGAACCCTCAAGGAGCATTCCTTATTTTTTCGATTTTCTTGGCGCGGCAAAGGCCACGGGTACACTTTTCGCCTGATGCCGGGAATCGATCATGAAGTCGTAACCCACGCGCTGAAAGTTGCTCGCGAGAACGGCTTTGCCGAGGTCGACATCGCCGCGGGCGAATCTCGCTTTCACGCCGTGCTTGAACCCGGCGCCCCCAGGAGGTTGGCCAAGGCAAAGGCCACTGAGCCTCCGGTCGCCACATAACCCACCGTCCTACCCGTCCGGGCGACCCAGGTTGGCTATTACCGGCCATCGTCCAACCCCC
>JADZBW010000289.1 GCA_020851885.1 Fimbriimonadaceae bacterium
GGCAAGAGCGATAAACCCGGTACCAGTGTGGCTCGCATCCAAGCGCCAAGATCTCTTTGGGACCCAACCTATGTGGAAGACAGTTGGATTACCCAGAACTTGCAGGGAAAGGCGATCGCGCTCCTTCCAGGCATCCTGGGGCAAATTGGCAAACAATATCCAGGCACCAAGTTGGCGATCACCGAATATAACTACGGCGGGCCCAACCACATCAGCGGAGCGATCGCCCAGGCGGACGTCCTTGGAATCTTTGGTCGCTACGGAGTATTCGCCGCCTGTAATTGGGGGCTGAATGCCAGTAACCGTGCAGAGCTGGCGGGCTTTCGGGCGTTCGCCAACTACGATGGCCGAGGGTCACGGTTCGGCGATTTGGGATTGCCAGTGTCCGGTACGGAAGCGGCATCCAATTCTGTTTACGCGTCGCTGGATTCGAAGCATCGCGAGCAGATGACGATCGTTGCCATCAATAAGACGAATGAGGCAATGCCCATATCCGCAACGCTGAACGGCTTTACCGCCAAGGTCGTTACAGGCTACGTGGTGCAGGGTTCCGAATTCAAATTCCACCCGGCAAAGGGAGCCTCGGTGGCAAGGAATCGAATCACAGCAACCCTTCCCGCCCTGTCCGTGACAACGTTTCTCGTCCGGTAGCTCAAGGAGGCTTCAATGGGCCAAACTGGGTTTGGCCCATGATCGATCGCAGTCTTCCCCATCGACGATTCAATCCCCTCGCAGGTGAATGGGTGCTGGTATCGCCTCATCGAACTCAGCGACCCTGGCAAGGTCAGGAAGAGAAGTCGGACCGAGACGCGAGAGCGGCCCATGATCCCAACTGCTACTTGTGCCCAAATAACACGAGGGCAAACGGGGAGGCCAACCCACCTTAAGAGCATACATTTGTCTTTCCAAACGACTTCCCCGCCCTCCTCGATGGCGGACCGGCCGAGCATGGACAGGGCCTCTTTCGTGCCGAGTCGGTACGCGGCGAATGCCGTGTGATCTGCTTCTCACCCCGACACGACCTCACGCTTGCCGAACTGTCAGTCGAAGGCATAGCGAAGGTCGTCGATGCCTGGTCGGATGTCGCGGCGGACCTTGGCTCCAGATTCAGTTGGGTCCAGATCTTCGAGAACAAGGGGGCCGTTATGGGCTGTTCCAACCCCCATCCCCACGGGCAAGTCTGGGCATCCGATTTCATTCCCTCGCTACCTCTGCGGGAAGATCGGTCGCAGCAGGAGTATTGGGGAACCCATGGCCGTCCACTGCTGCTTGATGTCATGGAAGCCGAAGTGGCCGATGGCACAAGAGTCGTGTGCCAGAACGAGCACTGGGTGATCGTCGTTCCATTCTGGGCAACCTGGCCGTTCGAGTACCTGCTGCTGCCCAGATTTCCCGTGCAAAGACTGCCACAGTTAACTGACGAGCAGAGGAATTCGCTGGCCATTATCCTCAAGGAAGGGCTTACCCGCTACGATCGCCTCTTTGACGCTTCCTTTCCCTACACGATGGGTTGGCATGGCGCTCCAGGTTTGGATCCTTGTGAACACTGGATCTTGCATGCTCACTTCTATCCCCCACTCTTACGATCGGCCACGGTCAAGAAGTTCATGGTCGGATATGAAATGCTGGCCGAGCCACAAAGGGATCTGACTCCCGAACTGGCGGCGGAGCGATTGAGGTTGTCCCGCTAATTCAGATTCGTGCGATTTCTATGCCGCCATGAACGGCAAGAACCTCTATTTCCCCGGCATGGCGCGAAATCGGATCTAGTGGGCCAACCCGGCGGCTTGTTTGGCAGGCTCCAGCAAACGGGCCAAGACATCGTCGACCGAATAGCTATCGGCACCCTCCGGCAGAAATTGGGCGATGTTCACGACGTCATTTCCAGCCGTGACGATGGCCGGTTCATGGTAGCCCTTTCTCGTTTGACCGATGCCAATCGTGGTCGTCAGCGCATTGCAGATGCACTTCCTGCCGACGGTCTCTTCCTCTTGGCCGCCCTTCTCAACGAAGTCCTCGACTGGCTCACCGGGGCAGCGATAGCCAACGGTACCGTCCGCTTTTCGATAGAGTTGTCGAAGGTAGCCGAGATCGCAAATTCGCTCCCGTTCGTCGGCAATTCGTGATTCAGATAGCGTGCCTTCGACCGAGACGACTTTGAATGGGAATCCCGTCGGTGATGCAAGGACATCCGTTTTGACCGTCGTTGCGCCGGCAAGAACCTGTTGAATAACTCGCTTTCGCAGTCCCGGTTCCATACCGGATTCATTGCAGAAGGCAAATGCGGTACCGACTTGAATACCCTCGGCACCGTGGTCGAGCGCTTCATGAAGTCGACCAGGCGCACCCCAAGAACCGGCGAGCCAGAATGGCTTTCCTAGCTCTTTGATGGCCGCCAAGTCCGGCTCGTCTCGGGGACCGTAAATCGGCTCACCAACCTCGTCGAGGTGGATTCCACCACGCGGCGGGGCATTGTGTCCTCCGGCCCGAGATCCTTCGATCACAAATCCGTCGACGGGTGGAGTGCACTTTCTTACCAGCGTGGTAGCAAGCGCGTTCGAAGAAATGATCGCCAAGAATTGGGGTCGCTTGAGCGAAGTCACCCCCAGGTTGGGGATCGCAGCTGGATTGAACTTGGTAACGAATTCCTCGCTTGCTTCGGCGCCTGCGACATCGAGCTTGAGTTCAACCGGTTCGAGCGCGGCCAAGTGATCCAGAATCGCGGGAATCTGTCGAGGGATTCCCGCCCCCATCAGGACATAGTCGACGCCCGCCAGCATCGCTCCAAAGAGGGAGGGGACGGTGGGCAATTGGACCTTTTCAAGCAAGTTGATTCCGACCGGCCCATCATGCCCTTCCTTCGCGAGAAAGACCTCGGCGAAATTCGCCAGCACCGTCATCTCGATCAACGTCTGGCTTGGGGTGGTTGTATAGATTGGCTTTGACTTGAAAGGTTTATTGGGTGCTTTGCCACCTTCTACGTAGTACCGGTCCCAAAATCGAGCCGCGATCTCAGCATTTGGAAAGGCGGCGAAGGCGCGGCGCATGGATCCATCCGGATCGCCCATCTGAAGGCGACGAGTCATCACAAGGTCGAGGGCGGTACCTGAAACCACGCCCAAATGGCCGCGACTAGCAACCGCATTGGCAAGCTTCCAATGTGAAACCGCCACACCCATGCCCCCTTGGATGATGACTGGATGCCTTTGTCGCGGTGCGTGCATAACGGATTATGGGAACGTTGGCTATGCAAAAAACCGCCTTGCCATGACAAATCACTACGAAAAACGTGCTATCCAGGTCCTTTGGCGGGGCTGCCTCTATCGGGCCGTGATTGAGTCCAGCCGTTGGTCGGCACTTGGGACTTAGGAATCAAGCGCGAGGCGAATGTCGGTCCAGTTTCCCCATCGGCGCTTTGAATCAAGCATGAAGTACATCACTCCTACCCGTCTGTTCATCCTCACTCTAAACGCATTGTCCGCCGCTCGCTCGATCTCCATGTCCGTCGAGAAGCATGAGACATGAATTGGCCCGAACAAGGCACCTCAGGGCCAAGCGTTCGCCCCGGTTAAGATGATGTCGAAGGGTGGGAGCCACCCGCCATCGCTCCCAATCTTCGACGCTGACTTTCAGAACACGGTCGAACGGCGCCAGAGTGTCTCTGGCGCCGTTCACTCGGATCGATGGCCCGGTTGGCTATCGACACTTATTTGGGAGGTTCTGGCGCTTCGTCCGGTTCGGTCGAAGGAGCCTCATCGGCCGCGTTGGTTGTCGCCGCCGGGGCCTGAGTGGCTTCCTGCGCCTTGATCCGAGCCAGTTCGTCTCCGTGATGCTCCTTCATCGCTTCTTCTGAAAGCTCTCCCGTGAGGAACACTGGATTCATAGGGAAATGATCCGGATGGAAGTGGGTGTTGTAGAAGTGCCACGTGGCGATCGTGAGGAACGCCAAGACCGATTCGTCCGCATGGGCGACATAGGCGATCGGAATTCCGAGCGCCGGCAAGAATCCTCCGTAGTAAACC
>JADZBW010000290.1 GCA_020851885.1 Fimbriimonadaceae bacterium
AAGGCGCTCCTTACGCGGGTTCACCCTGATCGAGGCCGTTGCATCGATCGGCTTGGTGGCCATCGGCATCGCAAGCGCCATGGGAGGCCTCGGCGCGATGGCCAAGACCGACCGTCAAATGCAGGAACGAGAAATCATGCAGCGACTCGCGGTGCAGAAGTACGACGAGATCGTCAGCACCAATGCGATCGATACCGCCGAATTGAATGGCGACTTCAGCGATCGCAGCGACAACCGCTATGAATGGCGCGCCGAAGTCGAGCCAAGCGGCGAAGAAAACCTGGAAATCTTGACCGTCACCGTCAAGAGATTGGACACTGAAGAAGGCCCGGAAGCAACCCTCGACGGCCTCGTCTATCGCCCACCCGTCGCGACCGGAGGAACCACTCCGTGAAGCGTCGTGGCGTAACCCTGATTGAATTGGTCATCGCCATTGCGATCGTCGGCCTGCTGTCGATGGCGATCACTCGCGCATTCGTTGCGGGTATCGACTACGAGACCAAGGTCTCGGCTGCCCGTGAGCGAATCGAAGCCCGCGACCGAATCGATGATCGACTCACGAATCTGTTCCACCACGCCTATCTGTCACCCAACGATGCCGAAACCAACACGTTTTTCATCGCTGGATCACAGCAAGATGGGTCGATCGAAAGTGGCAATGCAACCGACGTTCAATTCACGGTGCAGGGCGAACGCATCCAAGGCGCGTTGCTGGCCTCCCAAGACGATTTCGAAACGATCAATCAAATCTACGGGCCTCCTGGTGGAATCGCGGAAATTGCCCTAAGCTTGACGGCGGTCGGGGATCCCGGAACGGCGCAAGGTCTCTTCATTCGAACCCAAAGGCCCGCTGACAGCGAGCCTACGCAGGGCGGAGTGGAATCGGTGCTCGATCCCTCGATCACATCCATCGAGTTCGAGTTTTGGGATGGAACGGCATGGCAGCCCACTTGGTCCACATTGGTCGGGGCAGACAAGCGACTCCCCGCAGCGGTCCGGATCACCTATTCTTTGGAAGGTGAAAGCGCCGATCAGCCGCATGTGCTCGTCGTTCAGGTTCCCAATAGCGACGTGACCGCGGATAATCCGGCCCAGCAAACCGCTCCCGGAGGCGCCCAATGAGGCGAACTCGAAGGTCAGGCGGGGTTTTCGTCGTCTCGTTGGCAGTCATTGCGGGACTCGTGTCCGTCCTTGCCCTGGCCGCGGCAAGTCAGCAAGCCTATGCCAAAACCCAGTTGCGACGGATGGAACAGCGTCGGGCTCGCCTGGTCGCCCAATCCGGCATTCAACGGGCTTTGGCCGTCTTCCAGGATCAGGTCCTATCGCCAACGACGCTCAACGACGATTGGGCACAACTGGGACAAAACGGGGCGGAGGAGTTCGTCCTGGGCGATGCCCGCTTCCGGATCCAAGTCGTCGATGCGGCCGCCAAAGTGAATATCAACACCGCGCCCCAAGCTCAGCTGGAGTTGCTGCCCTTGACTCCCGAGCAAGTGGACTGCCTACTTGATTGGCGGGAAGCGGGCACAAATCCAAGGGCCGACGGCGCCAAGGACGAGTACTACAACGGTCTGGAGAAACCTTACAATACGAAGCTCGGAACCTTGCAGTCGGTGGACGAGCTGCTCTTGATCAAAGGATTCACGCCGCTCGACCTATACACGGTTCGCACGGACGTCGTGAACACGGCAAGGCCCAACCGCACGACCTCCGGCGAGAATGACCAACTCCCCCTGGACGAGTTGGTCACCGTCGACTCAACATCGCAGGCGGTGAATTCGACGGGACAGACCAAGCTCAACATCGCCAATGCCAGCCAAATCCAGATCCAGCAACAGGCAGGAGTGAATCAACAAGTCGCACTTGCCATCTTCAATCAGCGGGCATCGTACACGAGCGTCGGCCAAATTCTCGCGACTCCGGGCGTACCCCAGCAGAGCTATGCCAATATCCTCAACAACTTCACCGTCGGCCAGGCGATCCAGGCGGGGAAGATGAACCTCAACACCGTCTCCCAAGCGGTCCTCGACACGATTCCCAACCTCCCGCCCGACGTCGCTAGCGCGATCATCACCCGTCAGAGTTCAGGTTTCAGCGGACTCGGCGACCTTCTCGATGTCCCAGGAATGAACAATTTAACCGTCTTGCAGCAAACCGCCGGCCTCTTCGAAGTCAATTCGCAGGCTTTCCTCATCCGAGTTCTTGGCGTTTCGGGGGCGACCCGAATTGCCCTCCAAGCCACCGTATCGGTAACAAATGGGGCGGCGAAGGTCGTACGAATTGAGGAACCACCCTACGCCGATATCCTTACGACGTGGGGCTGGGAGACCGAACCGACGGCGACGACCACACTGAAGGAGGGACCATGAGCGTAACGGCAATCAACCGAATCGTCGAGTGGACTTCGTCGGGGGTCACCGCCGTCGACGCCGGAACGAAACAGCGCCATTCGGCTGCCAACCTGAAAGAACTGAGTGCAATCTTTGGCGGTGGGAGCATCGTGCTTGCGATTTCACGGCGATCCAGCTTCGTCAAAGCCCTTCGGGTCCCGAACGCTGCCGCATCTGAGATCGATCTGATCCTCCAGACTCAGATGGCGTCGATGTTCCCGGTGCCGCTACCGGAGCTTGCCTACAGTTTTCGGCTCACTGAAGACGTCGACGAAGAAGGCAGACTGGCGGTGGTCGCCGCGATGCGAGAAACAGATCTGCAGGCCGCCCTCCTCGATGCAAAGGAAGCCGGCTTCAAGGTCGAGAGAGTCATACCTGCCGGGTTCGGATCCATGGTTCTTGCCGAGTCGCTGAGCCAACCGGCTTGCGCGGTCGTTGAATCCACAACCGAGGGTCTCGCGATCGACCTTGTTTCCGGGAAGGAGCTTCGGTATTCGCGCGTCGCTCCCCTGCCAAAGAACCCGGAGCTCATCGAATCGGAGATCACGCGATCATTCGCCGCCGTCGGCCTCGATTGTGCCCCGACCGTCGCCGTCAAAGGTTTGGAATTCGGCGAAGCCGAGTTCAGAAGCGCCTCCAATTCGCTGGAAGCGCTTGCTTCGATTCCTCTCGACAAGATTGGGATCAACCTGGAAACCCATGAGACTCGCGAGAACAGAGCCAAGTCGGCCCAACGAAACCGCACGCGGCTTGCCGTGCTACTTTGCGCTTCGGCCGCGTTACTCGCCCTTCTCGTCTACTTCGACTATTCCGATCAGTCCGAGGTGGTCCGCAAGAGTGCGGGCAAGTGGCAGATTCAAATCAACGGATTGCGAAACGATCGGAAACGTTTAGAGACGGACGTGAACAACCTGCAGGCCAAGGTGGGTTCCCTCGAACGAGCCTTTGCGCCCGCCCAGAAACCATACGAAGTCCTAAATGTCATCGTCGGCCATCTACCCAAGGATGTATGGTTAACCGGCTTGACCTTGGAACGCGGCAAGATGATGTACATCCGTGGCACCTCCAAGACGAGTGAAGGCGTTTCGGATTACCTGCAGTCCTTGACGACGGAGCCAAGACTCCGTGAAGTCAAACTCGTGTTCTCCAACAACGGCGATATCGACAAAACGCCGGTCGTCCAATTCTCCTTCCAAGCCTTCCCGGTCGGCAATTTGCCGCTTATCGACGCGAAGAAGAAAGGAGCGAAGAAATGATTAGTTTCCGGACTCGCGCCGAATCTGGAGCCAGCGTCGCCATCATTGCGGCGATCGTCGTTTTGGTATTGACCGCCGCAATCATGGTGTTTGTGAAACCGCCGACCGTAGCCGGAATGGTCGCCGGAAAAGCGAAGGCCCGCGATGAAGTGCAGAAGCAGATCAACGAGTTGAAAGCCAATAAGAAGAAGCTTGAGGGAACCCTTGCCGCATTGCAGTGGGACCTCCCGATCGATCAAATCAGCCCCAAGGCCCTGGAATCAATTACCGAGTTTGCCCGTAAAGATCATCTGAAACTGATCGGCTTTCGTCCCCAAAAGGCGGTGGAAGTCAATGGTCTCAATCAAGTACCCATGCTGATCGCCATCGAAGGATCCTTCCCGAGCCTCACGAAGTTCCTTTCCGATCTTCAGGACCCTAAGTTGAAGCTGGGTACCGGGACGATCCAGATCGCCAATTCTGACCCGAGTACCGACACCGTGTCCGCGACCATTGGAATGGTCGCCTATCGACAAATCGACAAGAAGCCCGCCACCAAGGTGCAGACCAATGGAAAAAAAGAAAACTAGTCCCGTCTTCTGGATCGCTCTGATTGCGATTGCCGCGGCCGCATATATCATGACGGAGCCGCAGGCTCCCGCCAAAAAGACGACCGCCGCGCGTTCATCGTCGAAGAAGAAAGTGCCCACCAGCCTTTACACGGACGAGGATTTCAAAGCGAAATTTTCCCCGGTGAACAACCCTGTTAAGAATGCGTTTATGCCATTGGTAGCCAAAGGTGGAGCCGGGCAATCGAGCGCACCCAATGGACTGCCGTCGGATTTGACCGGTGGTGAGGCAGGCTGGACATACACGGGAACCGCCTCGGTGAATGGGCGAATTCAGGCGGTCGTGGAGAATCTGAGTACGGGGCAAGGCGACTTCCTGACATTCGGTCAGACTTGGAAGACTTCGAAAGTCGTGGCGGTAACTGAAACGTCACTGACTCTCGAAGGAACAAACGGACAAACGGTAACGGTAAAGATGCAAGAGAAGCTAAGTAACGTCGCCACGCTAGCGCCGGGATTTGCCCCAGTGAACGTGACCGCGACTCCATCCTTGCAGGGACAGATCGGGTCCGTTACTATTAGACCGGAAGGCAATCCGACTGGCGCTTCCGCTAGCGAAGGAGAAGGCAATGCGAATTAAGACACTTGTTTGCGCTTTGGCATTGGTGGCGCCGCTTGCCGCCCATGCCCAGTTCGACGTTGGTGGCGGCGAAACCGGACCGGCCTGGAGCAGCTTCAAGCTCAGCACCAAGACCTTGGTGAAGCCGAACTTTCAGAACTCCGGAATCGATACGATCATCGCCTGGTATAGCAAGACCACGGGCGTCACGATCATCAAGGATCCCGCCCTAACGGGAACGCTGACCATTGTCAGTGCCAAACCGATCTCCCTCAACGACGCCTTCTCGATGTTGAACACCACCCTTGGCCTAAAGAATTACCAACTGGCCAAAGAAGGCAACTTCCTGGTGATTCGCGGCCGGGGTCGTGACGGTGGCGGCGGTGGGATGTCCGGTGGGCTACCCGCGGGATTCGACCCGAGCACGATGTTTCCCCAGTCCGTACTCAAGGTCTACACCATCCAATATGCGAACGCGAGCCAGGTGGCCCGTGTCGTCAATGAGGTCTTTGCAACCCAGCCCCAAAACCCCATGCAGCAGTTCTTGCAGCAAATGATGGGCGGCGGCAACAACTCGGGTGGCGGATTCCAGCGCGGAGGCCAAACCGGGGGTCGTAATAACGGTGGTGGTCGCGGTGGCTTTGGCCAAGGTGGCGGCAGGACAGGATTTGGCGGCTTTGGCGGAGGCTCCAGCAGCAGTTCTCAGCAGACGGTTCGCGCTTCCAGCGACGAATATAGCAACTCGGTCATCGTCAACGCTCCTTCCAAGGATCAGACCCAAGTGGAAGACCTGATCCGCAAGTTGGATCGCAAGACCGATGAACCACAGAGCGCCAAAGTCTATAAGCTCGACTTTGCATCGTCGACCGATCTCGCGCCCGTCGTGCAGAACGTATTGACTCAGAACGCACCTCGGGGTCGAGGCGGTATCGGCAATCAAAACGTCCCGATCGACCAACGATTCCAGCAGGCCATGCGCTTCGGTGGAAACACCCAAGCTGCGTTTGGAACGGTCGTGGCGGAACCGAGAACAAACTCTTTGGTCGTAACCGCGACTGAAGACAACCAGAAGCTCGTCACCCAGGTCATCAAGGAACTTGACACCGAGATCAAGGTCGAAAACACGACGTTCGTGTTCCCGCTCGCCAATGCTCGCGCGGACCAGATTTCCACGCTCATGCAGCAGGCGTTTGGTACGAGGCAAGGGGCCAACGGCAACAACCGAAATGGCAATCAGGCCAACCGGAACTCCACGACGACGAGAAACAATCAGAACCGTAATACCGGGACCGGCGCCGGCGGTGGTGGCAACACCAGACCTGGCGGCCTCAGTAGTGAATCGACTGACCCGAACAGCATGAATTTGGCGGTCGACGAAGACGGGAATCTGGACACGCAAGTTTTGGTCCAAGGCGGCGGCTTTGGCGGAGGAATGCT
>JADZBW010000291.1 GCA_020851885.1 Fimbriimonadaceae bacterium
CGCATGGTGGCGACAATCCGCTCCATCGGCAAGTTCTCTGGAACGGCAACCATCGGTCTCAGTAGCTTTTCGAGGCAGAAATCCTTGCGCGTAAGATTCTTAACGATATCGTGTAAGTAGGCGACGCCGACCATGTCGTCGATGTCGCCGCGACAAACTGGCAATCGCGTATAGGGGATCAAGGCGAGCCTGGCAAGAAGCTCATCCTTGTCCAGGTCGACGTCGAGCCACTTGATATCGAGGCGATGCACCATGATGTCCCGAGCATCGAGCACGTCGAGTTTCAAGGCTTTCGTGACCATTTCGGCGTGCCTCTTGTCCAAGGTTCCTTCTACACCGCCGGATTGCACGAGCATCATGAGCTCTTCACGGGCGATCGCCGACTGGTCGCCCTGAATTGAACGGCCAAAGAGTCGCAAGACCAAGGCTGCCGCCGCTTGGACAAGCCAGATAATTGGTTTGAACATCACGACGACAAGCTTCATGGGCCGGAAGGTGAGGAGGGCGACTTTTTCCGGCGATCCAAGCACCAGATACTTGGGAACAAGCTCGCCAACGACCACAAGCACGAAGGTCACGAGTAAGAACGAAATCGCGAAACTGACGGTATGGGGAACCGACTTACCAAACAAGCCGACGAGAATTTCGGTCACATAGGGCTCGGTCACGGTGCCCACCCCACTGCCGATCATCGTGATGGCGATTTGGGAAGCGGCGACATAGGGAGACACGTCCTCCATTTCCTTGCCGAGGGCCTTGGCGTGACGATTCCCTTTGCGGGCCAGAGCCTCAATTCTGGACTTCCGAGCGCTTACGATGCCGTACTCGGCTGCCACGAAGAACATCGTTCCGAAGACTAACAGAACGCTGATTAATGCGAGCAGGTCGCGGCCCCCTTCATTTGCTCATCCATTGTAACAAACTCTAGCTATCGTGGCGCGATCCAGATACGATGCTTGCGCCAGTGGCCGATGCATCGCACAAAGTAACCGAAGAAGTTCAAGACGTCGCGGTAAAGATCGACGACGGCGGCCAGCTCTTCCCCGAGGCGACGCCTAGCCAACAGGGAAGCCAGGTCATAGACCCAATAGAGAAGGTACGCGCTATTCGCGATGAGAGCGAATCGCGAATCGGCAAGGCTGGTAGGAGCCCCTACCGACAACGCGGCGATCTTGGTGCTCTATGCAATCAGGGCGAGCAGGAACTGGCCAACAAAGCTGAAGTCTCGTCCGCACAGCAAGCTGTAGATCAATGCGCATCCGGGGCCGATCAAGACCGTCCAAAGTGAATAACCGGCGATTTGAACGTGATGCAGGGCAAATCCTGTTACAAGCAACAACGGCCCCAATAGAAAAGTCGAGGCCCGAGACTCCGCCGATCCTCGCCTGAGCATCACTCTCTGAATCGCCAAGGTCATCAGCATGACCCCGAGGGCCCAAAGGGACGCTTCGCGGCTTGGAGCCCAGGGAGAATAGGCGATGCCGAACACGATCAAGAGACTGGCAAAGTGGAGAATGGCCACCCTGCGGATGAAGGCAAGCCGAACAAGATAGGGCTCCTCCGTGACATTGCCGGGAATCTCAATCGGCTCGGGGACGTAGTTGGGGACGTACATGTCTATCCGCCGGCCGTCATGACTTCAGGCTGCGCCAACCCAAGACCGGCGATCTGCTTGAGAATCTCCCCCTTGTCGCCAACAAGCACAATGAGCGCCCGATCCAAAGGAAGCCCAGACTTCGCCACTCGGTTGAGGCTCTCCATGTCTTGGTTTGCGAATCGCTCCAGTTCCGCCCCAATCTGGCCAAACCCGATTCCATTGGCCGCATAGGTAATCACCGTATCCAGAAGCCCTTGTTCCGTTCCAACGGCGTTGATAAAGTCGACGCGAACCGTATTCTTCGCTTTTGCCACCTCTTCCGACGTCAGGTCGCCAGTCTTGACCTTGGCAAACTCCTTGATCAGCTCGCTCAGGGATGCCCCCGTGACATCGACGCGAACGGCGGTCGAGGCGCTACAGTATGCGACTTGCTTTGTGAACACGAATCGAAGTCCGATTCCGTAGGTGTAACCCTTTTCCTCACGTAAGTTCCTATTCAACCTCGAAGTAAAGGTGCCTCCAAACGCGACGCCAAGTTCCGTGAGGGCGTACCGATTGGGAGATGCGAACGACTCCGTTGGCATCATGATCCGAATCACGGTTTGTACAGCTCCCGGTTTGTCGACGATGACGACTCGCTGCCGATCACTCTCTACCTCCGGCATTGGCTGACTCTTTACCCCGGTGGACACCTTCTTCCAGGACCCAAAGTGTCGATCCAACAAGGCCTTCATTTGCGTCGATGGGAGGCTTCCACTCGCGAAGATCCGAACGTTCTGTGGCGAGAGACGCCCATAGGATGCCTTGACATCCGGCAAAGAGATTCTTGCTACCGAACCTGCAGAGCCCTTGGCGGAAAGCGCGTACGGGTGGCCCTTGCCAAAAAACTCCCGATTGGCAACTCTGAGTGCGACCGTGTTCGGATCGTCCAATTCTGCACGAAGGCCCTCAATTTGAAGCGATTTCACCCTATCCCAATCCGCGCTCTTGAGTGCGGGCCGCTCGATGGCGTCTGCTAACAAGCCCATCGAGGCATCCAGCTTGTCCGTCAAGGCCGAGAGATTCACTTGGGTGCCTTCCTGGTCCGCGCCTGCGGAAAATTGGGCGCCCAGTTGGTCGAGGGCGTTGGCGAATTGATCGGCATTTCTGGCTCCGGCGCCTTCATCGAGCATGTTCGCGGTGAGTTCGGCCAGCCCGGACTTTCCAGCCGGATCGGAACTTGCGCCTTGAGAGAAACGCACGGCAACCGTCGAAAGAGGCAGTTCGTCTTTCACCCAGTAGCTGACGGGGATCCCATTGGCGAGTCGGAATTCGATCGGCTTCGGAAAGGTGAACGGACGGTCCTTGCCGATTGTCGGCTGAGTGTCGCGAGGGTTCACGGCGGGTGCTCCAACCTGGGGAATCACTCGAAGGACCAATCGCCGGTTAAGGTCCAAGGTTTTTGCCGCGACCTGCCGAATCGAATTGGTTGTCGCAGCCCTGAACATCTTGCGCTCAGCATCGAAGGAATTTGGAGACCCAAAGTAGAACTCAAACTCATTCAACTTGTCTGCTCGCTGCTCCACCGACTGGAGATTCTCGACCGACTTGAACATCATCTGGGCAATTTGACGATCCAATTCGTCCTGTGAAGGCCCCTCTTTCGCGAACTTCACGACCACCTCCTCGATGGCTCTCTCCAGTTTCTCCAAGGCGACGCCTTCTCTAGCCGTCGCTTCGATCATGAAAAGCGAGCCCAAAAGAAGTGGGCTCTGGTAGGCCTCGACTTCGGTCGCCAATTGCCGATCCACCACCAGCGCCTTGTTGAGACGGCTCGTGTAGCCTGAGCTCAGGATGCTGCCCGCCAACCGCATCTCCACGTCCCCGGGTTTGGTGGCCGCCGGGCTATGCCAGACCATGATCGTCTTGGGTGATTGAACGTTGTCAACCATCGTCGTTCGTTTGACTCCGACCATTTGAATGGCCGGAATGGGTCGACGGACAACGTCGTTTTCGCGAGGCAAAGTTGAAAACAGCTTTGCGATCAGGGGTTTGATCGCCTTGGGGTCGAAGTCGCCGGCCACCACCATGCTCGCATTGTTCGGCACATAGAAGGTCTGAAAGAACTCTTCGACGTCGCGCACCGTAGCGTTGTCGAGGTCCTCCATGGACCCGATCACCGTCGTATGATAGGGATGGCCCTTGGGAAACATCAGGCCGTTGATTGCGTCATAGGCCTTTCCATAGGGCGCGTTCTCGACACTTTCGCGCCGTTCATTCTTGACCACTTCTCGCTGCAAGTCCAGCTTCTTCTGGTCCATTGCAGACGCGAGTCCTTCGAGCCGATCGGCTTCCAGCCACAACAGGGTGGGCAAAAGAGACGCGGGACCAGACTCAAAGTAGTTGGTCCGATCCTCGGTCGTCGAGGCGTTGTTGTTGCCGCCGTACCGCTCCATCAAAATGTCGAATTGGCCGTTTGGGACTCTCTTCGTTCCCATGAACATCAGGTGCTCGAACAGGTGGGCAAACCCGCTCCTTCGGTCCGGCTCGTCCTTTGATCCGACCTTGTACCAGATGTTTACGCAAGCGACCGGCTGGGCATGATCGACGTGGAGGATAACCGTCATCCCATTCGGCAGCCGGTATTTGTCGACTTTGACCGCCTGCGCGCACAGAAGCACGGGGAGAAGGGCGAAGAGGTTTAACGGTCGGAGCTTCATCGAGGTCCTATTTTGACTCGAAACAGGATGTTCGAGGGCTCCCAATCCGATGAGCTTTCGATCAATTGGGATGCCCAACAAACCCGCCGAGACCTGGCGACAATTGCCAGGTTTTTGCTTGCGTCGGGTCAAGATTCGATTCCGTATCCTTGCCGGGCTCGAAACCGACTTATAATGAATTGTTCATTGGATTGAGGAGTTGGATATGAAGCGCGTATTTCTCAGTTTTGGAGTGGCCCTGATTGGATCGGCCGCTTTTGGTCAAGCTGTGATCACGAGCGGAACAAGCTCGTTCGGCTGGACGACCGCAGCCGCGCTTTCTGCACCTGCGAATCGCACGGGCACCGCCGGGGGCGCGTCGCACCAATTCACGGTCAATGGCTCCGCTAACCAGTCGACACAGGATTGGTGGTGGTATCGAGTCAACGGTGTGAATGCCCGGGAATTCGCGCTTTCCGCACAAGCCAATGCCCCGGTGGTGAATGGCAATAACATGACCCTCTCCTACCGAGAGCCCGAAGGATTCACATCGACGATCATGTACACGATCAACAATGTGAACGGGTCGGCGCGGGTCACGGGAACAAACTTCATCCTCAACGAAGGCAACAACAACCTCGATTTCGACTTCTTCAACTACATCGACTTCGATTTGGGCGGCACCTCCATGGGGGACTCGGCATCGCTTGCCAGCCCCAACCCTGCCATGCGAATGTTGGTCACCGATTCTGCGGGACTCATGTCCGCAGAATGGCGCGTCCTGGATGCAGACAACTTCCAAATTTCCACGTTCAATACGATTTCGGCGATGTTGGCGGATGGGGACATCGACAACTTGGCGAATACGGGAGATCCGTTTGGTCCGGGCGACTTCACGGCGGCCGTCCAGTGGCATTTCACCCTTGCGCCAGGTCAACAAATCGCGCTACAGACGACTCAAATTCTCACTCCGGTCCCGGAGCCTGCTACCATGGCCGCGCTTGGGTTGGGGATCGCCGCCCTCGCCCGTAGACGACGAAGGAACTAGAACTCCTCCTGAGGTGAGCAATGAGGGACTCGCATCGCGGGTCCCTCATTGCTCTTCGGATATGACCGATTGGATAAACAAGGTAAGTCGATGAATTCTCAAGACAAAGAATCAGCAGACTCAGACTTTTCACTCTTTCATTTGAAGGAGGCCATTGAGGGCCTGGAATGCGTAATCCTTGCGCTTGAATCAAAGTCGGCAAGAATAGACGACCCAATTCCATCTGCATTCCTTGCTCATGCTTACGAGCATATGAACTGGTGTTGGAATGGTCGAAACCGTTCAGATCGTGCAAGTACCGAGCTGAGTGGCGAAGAGTTTTCTCGCTTTTCAAGGTTTCCAGCCGATATCGATGACCTCATGACGATGAAATGGTTTAGCGGTGAGTAATGTTAGCTTGCCGCGCGGCGGGCAATAGGAGCGACGTGATGGCCGTCGACAACCTGAACCGGGCGACCACCATTAGGGGATTCTCCCTCTCCCTGGAGACAGGGTGAGGGACTTGTGAGCGCGCGGAGTCGATCCCAGCCAGTTCCACTTCCTTTTTGCGCCGAATGAATTCGGCGATCCCAGGAGTTTCCAGATCAATCTCGGGGCCGAATGAATTCGGCGATCCCAGGAGTTCCCTACCACTTCTTGTGGCCCTCACCCTAAATCCCTCTCCCTGGAGACAGGGCGAGGGATTTGTGAGTGCGCGGGGTCGATCTCAACCAGTTTCACTTGCTTTTTGCGCCGAATGAATTCGGCGATCCCAGGAGTTCCCTACCACGTCTTGTGGCCCTCACCCTAAATCCCTCTCCCTGGAGACAGGGCGAGGGACTTGTGAGCGCGCGGGGTCGATCCCAGCCAGTTCCACTTGCATTTTTGCGCCGAATGAATTCGGCGATCCCAGGGGGACCCCAGGGTGGCATCACGAATGGCGTAGCCCATGGATCGCGCGTGTCCCACGCGCAATACACTGCTGGGCATCGCTTAGAGCCGTCCGGAATGGACAGTTGGGGGGTGGTCGGGATGACTGGATTCGAACCAGCGACCTCTGCGTCCCGAACGCAGCGCTCTACCAAGCTGAGCCACATCCCGAAGGAATCGAAATTATACCTTTCTGAGCGCTTGCGATCGTTCAAAGCCCGCCATGGCTTCGTGCGACGGTTGGCCTAGATCCAAGTGGAGGCTCGACGGAATATCCGGTAGTCCACCGGCCGACGGACATGGCCAAAGACGAAGTTCGGCCAACCCGCCATGAAATCCAGCTCATAGTCATCGGGCGGTGAGATCAAGACCAGCGGAACATCCTTGGCGAGCGAATGCTCCATCTTCGCGTAAGCAAACGCTTCATAGCCCGCAATCTTGTGCTGTTCCAAGAGCGTGGCCAATAGATCGACGAAGATCATATCGGCGCCCTCGCAGGCATCCAGCCCCTTCGACCAATCGGCGCACACGATGGTTTCGTCTGATGGGTGGAACCCTTCCTTTGCTGCTTGCTCGACTTCCAGATCCCTGGTAATTACTACGAACTTCATGGCCTTAATACGTAAAGGCGCCTTTGCCCTCTATAAGAGATTACACAACGGTCGACACAATTCGCGACAAACCAATCTGATTCCCTCCGACGGGAGAGCATTTTCGCCCTTCGCTCCCGAATTGTGGAACTACTTCGCGAGATGAAACATTAACGATCGATGAGACACGCTCTTCTTTGGAATCGACGATGAAGGACGCAACCACCCAAGATCCTGCCCTTCTCCGGAATGCATCCGACTTTAACCGATTTGAAGAGATGATGGGGGTGGCCAAAAGGCGCGCGTATCACATGGCGCTTCAGCTCACCCGAAATGTCCCCGATGCCGAAGATCTGCTGCAAGAAACGACGCTGAAGGCTTGGAAGGGCTTTGACAGCTATATGCCTGGCCGCCCGTTCCTCAATTGGCTCCTCCGCATCATGCAGCGCGCCTATTTGGACACGAAGCGTCGCGATAACCCGATCCGTAAAGCCGACTCGCTCAACTCCATGATTTCTCCAGTCGACGGCGAAGTTCAAGAACTGCCAATTCCAGACCTGGGGCCTTCACCGGAAGAAGAACTGTTCCACCTCGAATGGACCACCCAGCTTCAACTTGCCTTGAACCAATTGCCCGAGGTGTACCAGTCGGTTATTCGGATGTGCGACCTCGATGAACTGAGCTACAGCGAAATCGCCAAGCGGCAATCGACCACCGTGGGAACGATTCGTTCGCGCATCCACCGGGGTCGGAAGATGTTGCGGGAGATCATTCAGAAAAAGGGCATCAAGGTCCCGATCTAGGCCTTGCGAGAACGGGGATGGGCAGCCTGAACGGTGTCCTTCAAGCGCTCGACGCTGATATGGGTGTAGATCTGGGTTGTGGCCAAGCTCTCGTGACCGAGAAGCTGCTGTACCGTCTTGAGATCGGATCCATGGTCCAAGAGGTGGGTGGCAAACGAATGCCGCAGCGTGTGCGGCGAGACTTCCTTCGGCAGACCGACGATCGCACACCATCGCTTGACCATCGCCCGCACCGCCGTGGTCGAGAGCCGCTTGCCAGTCTTGGTCGTGAAGAGCGGGCTGCCGGTGGTTGGTTGAACCCGCTCACCCTCCAAATAATCCAGGATGGCGGTCCGGCAGACTTTGCCGAAGAGCGCCACGCGATCCTTGTTTCCCTTGCCAAGCACGCGCACGCTTTGGTCTTCGATGTCGAGATCGGGCAGATCGATCCCCGTGGCCTCGGAGACGCGGAGCCCGGCGCCATAGAGCAGTTCCAGAAGCGCACGGTCGCGCAGCGGATGCCCACCTTGGTCAGGCTGGTCCAGCAACTGTCTGGTTTGCTCTTCGTTAAGGGCCTTGGGTAGCCGGCGACGGCGGATCGGCGCTTCGAGCGTTTCAGTTGGATCGAACTTCAGCTTGCCGATTCGCTTCAAGTACTTCACGAAGGTGCGAAGAGCGCTGAGTTTTCGGGC
>JADZBW010000292.1 GCA_020851885.1 Fimbriimonadaceae bacterium
GAACCTCTTACTCTAGCGCCGACTTGCAGAGACACATTACATTGTAGCTGTACATGGCGCGGGTGCTTCCAAGGTAACTCAATGTAACGATGCTCGCATCCTCGTTCATCACGGGTTCCAAAGCTCGGCAAAGCCGAACCAGCGAATAGGCCGATGCGTTCATCGCGGTCTGGAAATCCTCCAGCGTGGTGTCGATAAACCGCCCCAGAAGCGCTTCTTTGGGCGCATACCCGACGCTGTGAACAAGAAAATCGATCTTCCCGTATTGATTCGCGACTTCCTGGGCCAGTACTTCGAATTCCCCTTCATTGAGGAAGTCAATGGTAAATGGGTCGAGACCCTCCCGGTCCGCGATCAGCTTCGATACGCCATCCATCAGTCGATCGTTTTGCGCACCGACTCCAACCCGCGCTCCGTGTTGATGGGCCAAGTCCGCGATCGCCCAGCCAATGGAGTGCTTGTTGGTCACGTTGAGGACCAGTCCCGTCTTACCCTCGAGAAGCATGAATGGAAGTTTAGCTCATTGTCTCCAAGATGGCGATTCCGCCAAGGTTTACCCTTCACTTGGAAGTCGGGCTAAACTACGCCCGTGATGAAGCGCACCCTTTTCTTTCTGGCAGCCCTGATTTCGGCAGGAGCCCAAGCGCAATTCCTGTCGCTCCACAACGGCGACCGAGTGGTGTTCTATGGCGACAGCATCACCGATGGAGCAGCGTATACGAAGTACGTCGAGGCCTTTGTTCGACTGCGCCATCCAAACCTGGACGTCAAGTTCTTCAATGCGGGCGTTGGCGGAGATCGCGTGTCGGGCGGATGGATGGGTCCGGTGGACGACCGCCTCTCCCGAGACCTCTTTTCACGCAAGCCGACGGTCATTACCGTGATGCTTGGCATGAACGATGGTAGCTATCAAGCGGCGAAGCCAGAAATCATCGATGCCTATGAGAAAGGATATCGACACATCGTCGATCGATTCAAAAGGGAAGCTCCGAACGCGAAGGTCTTTCTTATCAAGCCCTCCCCGTACGACGATGTAACGAGGGCTCCGGGTTGGCCCGGTGGCTACAACGGGGTCATGACCGCGTACTCGCAATTCGTGGAAACCTTGGCGAAAGCGAATGGATACTCCAGTGTCGACTTCAACGCTCCGGTCGTTAGAATGCTCGAAAGCGCGAAGGTTGCCAATGCCGATCTCTCGGCCAAGATCATTGGAGACCGGGTGCACCCCGGACCGGCCGGTCACTTGGTGATGGCGGAGCAGTTGCTGCTTTCCTGGGGCGCAACCCCCACCTTGTCGAATGTGACGATCGAACTGCCTTTGGGCAAGATCAATGCGTTCGCCGCGAAGGTGTCCGGCTTGGAGGCAGGCGCCACCGTGAAGTGGGACCAGACGGATTCCGGGCTTCCGTTTCCCCTGGACCGCAAAGACGCCCTGACTTCCCTTGTTCTTGGCAGTTCCGACTTCGATCCGAAGCTCAATCAGCAGGTCCTAGCGGTCAAAAACCTGCCCGCGGGTCGCCATATGTTGAAGATCGATGGAGTCGAAATCGTCTCTCTCTCGGCCGAGGAATGGAACAAAGGCGTCAATCTGGCTCAATTCGAGACGCCGATGCTGGGGCAGGCCCGAGCGGTTTGGGCCGCAGTGACTCAGCGGGCCGACATGATGTACCAGGCTTGGCGGCAAATCGAATTCACTCAAAGCTGGGCGAAGTCGCCAAAGCAGGAGGCAGCCCTCAAAGCTCTGAATGATTTGAGCGACGACTTGGTTATTCGCGCTCGAGAAATGGCCAAACCCGTGAAACGCAAGTACGAGCTCGTGCCGGTACCCGTCGCCACCACAACGAAGTCGCGGTGAATCTCTAGCCTTCCTGCTTTGCCGTTACGTCCCACAGACGCACGAGTTTGTCTTGCCCGCCCGCCGCAAGAAGGTCGCCTTTGGGGCTGAACGCCACGCAGGAGATCGGACGTGAACTTGCCTCGATTCGAACGTTGCCAATCCCCTTGGCCGCGTTCCAGAGCCCGAGCGTTCCATCTCGAGAGCCCGATGCGATGAGCCATGAATTGGGGTGGAACGCAAGCGCCTCGATGGGTTTCGTATGGCCATAGACCATCTTCTCCAGCACACCATCGGCAAGACGGAAGATTCGGATGGAAAGGTCGACTGCGGCCACGGCGAGGTAGTTTGCGTCTGGCGAAAATGCGATGGCAGTGACCGTCGATCGAATTTGATTGAAGCGGTGGATCAACTGTCCCGATGCCCCGCTCAGGAGGCTGACGCTGGAATCGGCGGAACCGGTCGCAAGGAATTTTCCATTCGCCGACCACGCCACGGCCGTGACGGCATCGGAATGGTCCACCTTCCGATACACATTCGCGCCATTCCGAGTATTCGCAACCGCGAGGGTGTGGTGTAGCGAGCCACACGCCAACGAGTTGCCATCCGGACTGATGGCCAGGCAGGAGACCCACTCCTCGTTGGAGGCGCGCCAGCTATCGACCTGTGAGTCGTTCAGATGCCAGAAGCTGATCTGGCTCTCTGCGCTGCCGGCGGCAACCAAACGCCCTTCTGGAAAAGCCCGAATCACCGATATGACGCCGTGTTCGAGCCGCAATCGCCGCTCGACCCTTTCATCGGCGGTCCACCAGATCAGTTCGTTGTCGAACGCGCTGGAAATCAGCTGTCCGGAATCGGGACTGAAGGCAACCGCATAGACCGGAGTCCTGTGGGCTTTCAGGCGCGTGCGAAGCTTGACGACGACCGGCTGAACGGCCCGGCGGCGAACCTGCTCCTGGGTGAATCCCTGCCCGGAAAGGAGAGCGTCGTACTCCGTTCGCCGCGCCGGGTCGATCAGGGTCTCAAAGGCCTCGTTGATCCGAGCCATATTCTCATGGGCGGAAGGGTCCGCACTCACATCTGGATGGTGCTTCCTTGCCAACAGCCGATAGGCCTTGCGAAGCGTCTCTGCATCCGCACTGGGCCCAACTCCCAGAACGTCGTAATGGTTGGCGGTCAGCGTCTTCAAAAAGGTTTCCGATCTGCCTGAGGACTCAGGCAGCAAACTTTGATTTTACTTTTTTGAAAGACCCTCAAACAAGGATGAGGACCATATCCCCGTACTTCAAAGGGAAGACCGTCATTCGTTTCAGCCAACTTGGCTCATGCCGCTACTCGATGGCAGGCAACTGGTACCGAAGAAAATGGGAGTCCTTCATCTGCTGCTGCTTGAACGTCTTGACTCGGCCGTCTCCCATCACGGCAAGCGCAACCCCTTCACTGACGATTTGGTGAGTGGCGGGATCGAGCTTTCGCTGACCCTGGTGACGAAAATCAACGGGTGGATTGCCTTGCCAGAAGTAGGGCTCGAACACAAACCCATAGTCGTAAAGCTGGCCATCGCCACCCGGCAGCCAAGTGGCGTAGAAGAAGGCGCTGGTGGCAAAGAAGATCGTATTGCTCGGATCGCTGACCTCGCTAATCCTTGCCGGATTGAAGGAATACCAGTCGGTGGTCATCCCACCTTGAAGGTGCGCATCGCTTCCGATTTGCGCCCAATTGTAACCAAAGCCGGATTGATCTCCCGCCATCTCCTTCGCGACGTGCGTTGGATCACGGAGGGTCTTACCGTTCGTGTATGGGTTCAAAAGGCTGAATGCTGGATCGAACAGACCGGAGGGACCGCGCTGGCCGAACCAGGCTTGCATACCTGCCGGAGTCCAATAGTATGCAGGTGGGCACTGATCGTCTGAATCGACGGCGTAAAGGGCCGTTGCCATTCCCAATTGTTTGATCGCATTGGATGCGTTGTATTCAAACGCGGCGCCTCTGGCGGCTTTGGCGACCGGGAGCATGACGGCATAGAGAATGGCGATGATCGCCATCACCGTCAATAACTCGACCAATGTAAAGCCTCCGTGCTTTTTCCTCATATGTTCCAATGACCATTATCGGCAGGCCAGTAGTTCTACGTAGGTCTCAAAGGACCCCAGAATACGTTAAAAACTAGGCGCGGATCAAGCCAAGCAACTCTGCGGTCTTCGATTCCATGAGGGCCTTGTCCCCCCGAGTCTCCACATTGAGCCGGATCACCGGCTCGGTGTTCGAACCGCGCAGGTTGAAACGCCAATTGGGATACTCCACCGAGAGGCCGTCGATCCGATCGATAATGCCATCTGAATAGTGGCTCTCGACTCGGGCCAGAACCGTCTTCACATCAGGAACTTCCGAGTTCACTTCGCCCGAACACGGATAGTTCGCGATCATCTCCCCACCCAGATCACCGAGATTCCTGCCGGTTTGAGAAACCAACCGCGCGACGAGGAGGAAGGGAATCATCCCGCTGTCGCAATACCAATGGTCCTTGAAATAGTGGTGCGCGCTCATTTCGCCCCCGTAGGTCGCATCCTCGGCGCGCATCTTCTCTTTGATAAAAGCATGACCGCTCTTGCATACCACCGCTCGCCCCCCAAGCTGCCTGACGATATCCAGGGTGTTCCACATCAGCCGAGGATCATAGATGATCGTATGATTCGGGTCCTTCTTGAGAATCGCCTGGGCGAGCAGGCCGACGATGTAGTAGCCCTCGATGAACTCGCCATGCTCATCGAAGAAGAAGCAACGGTCGTAGTCGCCATCCCAGGCGACGCCGAACGCGTAGCTTTCCCTCTGCATCGCCGCCACCGTCATCGCTCGGGATTCTTCCAAGATGGGATTCGGCACCCCGTTCGGGAAGTTGCCATCTGGCTCGGGACGCACAAGGGTCACCTCGAGCGGCAAGTGTGGCAAGAGCGGGGTGAGGGCCAAACCAGCGGCACCATTGCCTGGATCGGCAAGCACCCTCAAAGGCTTGATGTCCGATGGCGAGACGATCCTCAGCAAGTGGGCGACGAAATCGGCATAGCAATCTTTGTCCTCGATCGAGCCGGAGCCGGTGGGAGCGGGCATTTCGGACAAGTAGTCGAATGCCAGCTTCTCAATCGCGAGCAGGCCGGTGTCGCCGCTGATCGGGCGGCTCTCCGCGCGCACCATCTTCAGGCCGTTGTATTCGGGCGGGTTGTGACTGGCGGTGATCATGATGCCACCATCCAGTCCGTAGGCGGCGGTGGCGAAGTAGACCATTTCCGTGCCGATCATGCCAAGGTGCATGACATCGACGCCGGCATCGTTGAGTCCCTTGGCGAGTGCGCGATAGAGGTCGGGGCCGCTGAGCCGAATGTCGTAACCGATGCAGACTTTCGACGGCTTCACCTGGTCGGCATAGGCTCGGCCGATGGCGTATGCGATGTCGGGATTCAACTCGCTTGGCACCTTGCCACGAACGTCGTAAGCCTTGAAGCAGGGAAGATACTGGCCCATCGTCGCTAGTTTAGTCGATGGCACTGCACGAAGGTCGTCTTTCAGGCGAACAAGGCATAATCGATGGATGTCCCACCACCTCCTGGGTGCCCATATGCCAACCGGTAAAGGACTTGGCGCCGCCCTTCGCGACGGCAAAGCGATCGGCTGCACGGCGGTGCAGGTCTTTACATCCAGCCCCCAGCAGTGGAAGGCAAAGGCAATCACCGACGCGATGGTTGCCGATTTCAAAGCCGCCCAAAGGGAGACCGGGATCGACTGCGTGGTCAGCCATGACAGCTACTTGGTCAACCTCTGTGCCCCAACCGACGAAAACCGCATGAAGAGCATCGATGGACTCAAGGGTGAATTACGGCGTTGCCACCAATATGGGATCAGGTGGGCGGTCTCTCACATTGGGGCGCACTTGGGCCAGGGGATCGATGAGGGGCTGAAGGTGGCGGCCAAGAGCGTGCTCGAGGTCCTGAAGGACACCGAAGAGACGATCATCCTCGCTGAAACCACGGCCGGTCAGGGATCTTCATTGGACGCGCGTTTTGAGGAGATCGCACGTCTCTTGGAGCTAACCGGGAATCCAGATCGGTTGTGCGTCTGCCTGGATACATGCCACATCTTCGCGGCGGGCTATGACATTCGAACAGCAGAGGGGTACCACGAGACGTTTGAAGAGTTCGAACGCCTTATAGGTATTGGAAAACTCAAGGCCATTCACGCTAATGACAGCAAGAAAGCCCTCGGCTCGCGGGTCGATCGACATGAGCATCTCGGCGAAGGCGAGATTGGCGTTGGGGCGTTCAATTTGCTTGTCAACGATCCACGGTTCTTCGAAGTCCCGATCTTGCTGGAAACGCCAGACGCTCCCGAGGGCCATGAGCGCAACTTGGCGAAGTTGTGGTCGATGGCGAAATAAACCTACGCCAGCTTAGTTCGACTTCTTGCCCTGATCCAGTTGGACCATCGTTCCCATCAGCGTCTTCTCCGCTCCCCCGGTATCACCGGTTTGCAAGGCGCGCAGGGCCATGGTCACTTCTTGGGCCTCGCCGGTGCGACCTTCGCTCAGCAATAAAGCCTGGGTCTTCTGAAGATCGGCAATCGCTCCCATCGCGGTCAATTGCCCGGTCTTGAGACCCATAATCGTCTTCTCCACCACCCGTGACGCCTGGGCGATCTGAGATGCCTGAGAGACGCGGGGATTCTGGGGAAGCGTGTATTTCGCCGAATCGGCAGTGAACTCGATCACGAAGTCAAGGTCGATCGTCTCGGTTTGGCCGGTCGCCATATCGTCATAGCTCAACCTTCCCGCAGCAACGCGATACCAACCGAGAGGATGATTCTGAAATTCCAGATCAACGACTTGCTGGAGGGTCGAACCGCGCTCGAGGTCGGCCAAGTCGATGTGCACTTCGCCAGAGGTAGCGACCTGAGGTCCACGCATGGAAACCCACCGACTGAGCTTGATATCCAGCTTCAGATTCCGCGCGGTGACCGTCATCAGCTTCTCGAGCTCGGTTCGAAACACCTCCGGGATCAGGTTCGGCTGAGGCACGTAGTAGTAGTTCCCACCCGCCTTCTTGGCCATGCTGGCAAGGAGCTCTTCATTGTAATCTGGGCCAAAGCCAAGGAAGGTACAGGTAATCCCCCTCGCCTTGATATCGCCAGCATGGGAGACGAGGGCGGAAA
>JADZBW010000293.1 GCA_020851885.1 Fimbriimonadaceae bacterium
ACCTGCGCACCACATTCGGCGCGATCATGCTCGGCCTCGCAGACTTCGCCCCCCGAACCTGCCCGGTTATCGTCCTGCTCGACGAGTACCTCAAGCACCGGAAAATCGTTGTCGAACGACGCACCCGTTATGAACTCTTCCGATCCATGGAAGAAGTCCACATTAACGAGGGCTACCAGATCGCCCGACGGTTCCTCGATGAGATCATCGCCATCATTCGAGGTAGCGCCGACCAGCGCGCGGCGATGGTTGCATTGATTCGTGAGTTCGACATGTCGCCATTCCAGGCGAACGCCATCTTGAACATGCAGCTTCGCCAACTCACGCGTTTGAACCAGCAAGAACTTGAGGATCGTTACAAGGCAGCTCTCTTGAGGGTTCAGAACCTGATGGATATTCTCAACAGTCCCGAGCGATTGAAGATGGTCATCCGGGACGAGATCGTCGGGTTGCGAGACAAGTTTGGTGACGACCGCCGAACGAAGATCGTGACTCGGGAAGCCGGTGAGTTCACTGAAGAAGACCTGATTCCCGAAGAAGAGGCCATCATCTCGATCTCGCGAGACGGCTACATCAAACGCGTTTCCATCGATGCATACCGCGCTCAGAAGCGTGGCGGCAAGGGCGTCAACAACACGTTGAAGGCCGACGATGAGCCCGCGCACCTGTTCCAGGTCAACACCCACCATACGATCCTCTTCTTCACGGATCGAGGTCGGGTCTACAAGCTGAAAGCTTACGAAATTCCTGAGTCGGGTCGATAGGCCCGAGGGATGCCTGTGATCAACTACATCCAAATCGTAGGCGGCGAACGTGTCACCGCCACGATCAGCGTCAAGGATCTTAATGGAGATGGATTCCTCACCATGATCACCCGGGGCACTGGTGAGAATCGTTGGGCAGAGATCAAGCGGACCCCCATGAGCGCTTTTGCCAACATCCGCAACAACGGCCTGAAGGCGTTCGACATCGAAGAAAGCGATGAACTGGGTTGGGTCCTCAAGACTCGTGGCAACGACGATGTGATCCTCATCACCCGCGAGGGTCAGAGCATCCGCTTCAACGAAAAGGAAGCTACTTCCAGATCCAGAGCGGCCGGTGGCGTGCGTGCGATCATGTTCAAGAGCACCAACAAGGAAGATCGCCTGGTTGGGGCCGAAGTCGTCAATGAGGAGAACACCCTGCTTGTCGTCAGCGAGAACGGCTATGGCAAGCGGACCGGACTCGATGAGTATCGTGTTCAGGGTCGCGGCGGATCTGGCATCCTCACCATGAACTGCACGGCGAAGACGGGCAAGATCGTCGGCGCCGAGGTTGTGGAGAACGAGGACAAGCTGCTGGTAATGACCACCAATGGCAAAGGCATCCGAGTACGAGTGAAGGAGATTCGCTCCACCGGACGCGTAGCTCAGGGAGTGAAGCTCATCAATCTTGCCGACAACGACTCCGTCCGTTCGATCGCTCGCCTGGTGCAAGACACCGACGACGGCGAACTCGATGATGCCGAGATCGAAGAGGGCAGCGAAGAGCCAACCGAAGAATAGGGACTCAAGGAGGCTAGGGGCGAAGTCCGATGGCTTCGCCCATCGTTTCGTCTGCGATAATGAACCATGGCCTTGGCATCCGCAAAGGGCCGCCGGGCGGCATGGCACGGATTCCTCTTGACCGTAGCCGCATCGTCTACGGCGTTCTTCTTGTTCCTCCTTGCGGGTCCTGTCGACACCTATGGCTTCTTATCTGGCCACCGACCCGCCTTCTCCGGCGTCTTTCCGCGAATGGAGGTCGACTCTTTCACTGGCCCCGGAGAGTCCCGTCCGCCTTCCGAATACCGCGTCTACTCATGGCAAGAGAATTACCGCGAGGTTCGGAAGAAAGCAACGCAAGAACTGGCTCGACTTGGCTTCAAAATCGATGAGCGCGCCAAACCAGATCAGACATGGACCAGTTGGCATCATTCACGACACCTTGCCGTCTTCATCCAGTCTGGGCCGGGTCGAACACGGCGTGAGGCCTTCGGAAACTCACGCTCAAACGATGCTTCTTGGGTCACCGTCACGATCGGCAACGATGCCCCGGATAATTGGATAACCTTCTTTCGTGCTTGGATCGAGCCAAGCGATTACTGAGAATCAAAGTTACGATCCGCACTCGCGACTGGATTTCGGATAAGGCTCCCTTGGGATCTGTGGTTGTATTATGCGGCCCGATCGTTGTGTCTCAAGTGCAATCGCTTCGATCGACCCACAACGAACACCAAACCGGTCCTCTTCCCGGGCATTGGAAACGGATTTTCCTTGCGCGTTCGGCAGATCGTCGCCTCATCTGCAATGAATATCCAGAACCCGGCAAAATTGTCCTTTTCGAAGCTGGTTGGGCGGCCAATTTCGACCCCGCAAAAATGCGGGTTTGTTATGCCTCATTGAACCTAGGTCATGCCCCTCATGCCAAACACCCTAGCAACAATACCGGTTCGGTTGGCAATGGTGTAGCGGAATCCATTGGGCATGGCTCGTTGTCGCGCTCTCATATCTTTGGCGCTTGTTCTTGGCGCCACGCTTACACAGGCGACCGATTTTCGGTTGATCGTCGCCTCGGACGATCCGGGCACACGCAAGTCCCCCGCGCTCGTCATCTTCGAAGGACATGGCAAGCTTTCCAAGGACGATCGAATCACATCGATCACGTTTTCTGCCGCTGCCGAAATGAAGCCGAACTGCCTGGTGTCGCTGGATCCTGCCAGTGGCAAGGCGTCCCTTGCCCTTAGCCCAGATGTCGAAGTCTATCAAGGCAAAGTGATGATCGCAGGCTCGAAGCCCACCAAGAAAGTGATTCCCGCCCATTTGGAAATCGATGTTCCGATTGCCGGCGCGCAGCCAGGCGGCAAGTTGGGATCGGTGATGAAGCCAATTATCCAGCAAGTGAACAACCTGCCCTGGATCTATATCGGTGGTGCCGTCGGGCTGTTCATGATGATCATGTTCGTGATGAATCGACGATCCCAACAGTACACGACCTCGATGTCCAAGGAAGCGAAAAACCTCTACCTGGAGACCGTGGGGCGAATCACTGAGCGACTCGACAACATCGAAGCCAACCAGCGCAACCTCGTGAAGAACCCGCCGGTTATCCGGACCTTCCGAGCGCAGATCGAAGATTTTGAAGGTCGGCTCAATCGGATTGAGAAGATTGCCAAGGAGAGCCATTCCGACCTTCTTCAAGCCTGCAACGAGCTCGCAAAGGGTGGCGACCGCTACCAGAACATAACCGTCAAACTCGACGAGTCCAAGGCAGAGGCCGCCAAGATCAACGGCGCCTTGAAGATGGAGTCCGATGCCCTACGTGCTGAACTCAAACTGGTCCTGAGTTCTCAGGATGCGGCAATGGCCTCCCTGGGCAAATTGGATCATCTCGAAACCGACAGTCACAAGCTGCTCGAGCATGCCAAGGGATTGGAATCGAAGCTTGCCGACCTCGATGCGGCCCAAGCAAAGGCTCAAGCCGATGCCAAGGCGCAGTTGGAAGCCCTGATGGCTCAGCATCAGGAAGCGATGCGTCAAGCCCAGGAAGAATCGATGCAGAAGCTTCAAGCTCTCAGCGCCGAACTTCAAATCCTGCGCGCCAACCAAGAGTCGATGATGGCGATGCCTCAGCAGATCGAACTGGTATCGGCCAGCCTCGCAAACGGTTTCGACTCGATCCAAACGGCGATGCCAAGCCTCGAGGGTTGGGACGAACGATTCTCCGGATTCGGGACCATGATCTCCGACTTTGGCAGCAAGATGGACTCCCAGTGGAGCGAAGTCAGCAGCAAGTTGGAGGGTCTCCCAGAGATCAAGAACTCCATCGATGCCTTACCCAACTATCATGAGAGTCTGGACCGCATCCATGACTCCATCCTTCGCCAAATCGAGGACCTCGGCGGAAAGGTGGAAGATCGGGGAGCGCAGCTCAGCGAGTTAATCAGCGCCCACACCTTTGCCGCTCCAGTGGCGGAGCCAGAGGCTCACGTCGAAGCGCCAATCGAAGCCAAGAAGAGCCGGAAATCCAAAGCTGAGAGGAAATCCGCGAGCGAAGAAGCCACGGAGAAAGAGCCTTCAGCCCGGCACGAGGAACAGACTCTCGAAGCTGCCGTCGACCTGGAACCAGTAGCTGAGCCGGTGAACATCTGCGAGCCTGAAGCAGCATCGGAAGTCGAAGCCGCCATCGACGCTTCACTGCCAGAAGAATCACCAGCGGAAATGGATTCTGTGCCGGTCGCCGATTTGGAAGCCGTGGATGCGGAGTCTGAGGCAACCGCTGAAGAACCTGCAACTCTCGAATCTACAGATTCAGAGCTTGCCGTCGACGATGTCGTAGATATCATCGAACCTGAATCGGTTGTCGAAGAGCAGGAAGCTGAAGTCATCTTCTTAGATGGTGCAATCGATCCCGATTCAGCTGAGCAAGCTCAAGTCGATGATGCGGCAGAATTGGAATCCGGGCCTGTGCAGGTCGAGGAAGTCAAACCGATGACCGAAACCGCGGAGGATTCCCTCGTCGCAGAAGCCGAAGAAGTTGCCCAATCGGAGGCGACTCCGCAAAGAAGCCTCAACGACCTCCCGTTCGTCGATGAAGCGGTGGCCCATGTCGAAATCGAGCAGGAAGTCGCGTCGGTTGCTCCAATTAGCCCGGACGACGCTGAAGATGGGAAACAGAGGGCCTTCCATGTCGTGGAGCAGCTTTCCTATCGCTATGCGGACGATGTCTCCTCCATGCCGGAATTTCACTTCAACAATGCGATCGAACGGATCGCGAAGGAAGAACCCGCGGCTCAAGTCGACGAACAAGCCCCGGCCCCAATCAGCACTTTCCACCTTGAAGACCTTCCGGATCACTTGGATACGTTTGAAGACGACGATGCGGATGCGGTCCTTCCAACGCTGCATGTCATCCAAAACGATTCCATCCTCGATCCAGAGGCGGAAGCCCAGGTTGTGGAATCCGTCTTGAAAGTCTTGGAGACCAAGAAGCCGGAAGACGAACTTCAAGCGTTCGACTCTGATTCCGATGCCGAACCAGAGTTGGACGCTCACACGGGTCATTGGCTTGGGATGGGCGGGTCATGTGCCCGAGCATGGTCGAGTGAGTCTTCCCGGACGTTGAATATCGTGTCCCTTGAGGGAGACCTGAAACCGCTAACCCCCATCGAAACCGCGCCGATCGGCGACGAAATCGGATCGATCGCGTATGGGTTCGGTCGAGTTATCTACACATGCGGCAGCAATGTCCATGGCTTCTGGCCAGGACGAGACAACCGAATTGTCTCCCTAGACGGCCAGGGTCCCCAAGACGAATGGCGGCTCGCGATTCGCGGCCAAAACCTCTTTGTCGCTGAGCAGAAGAAAGTAAAGATCCTCTCGCTCCAAGGTTGGTTCGTTCTCGAGCAGTTCTCCGGTGAGTATCTGGACCAGTTGCTGACGGAGAACCGATGGATCGGACTGCGAAGTGAGAACGATCAGGCGTTGCTCGATTTCCGAGACTTCCGGGGGGGAATGTCAAAACAGGGAGTCAAGATCGATGCGCCCGTCGATAGCCTCAAGCTCTGTGCTGGTCGAAATCGGATCTTTGCGGGCGCTTCAGATGGCCAAGTCAAGGAGATCACCGAGTTTGGAGCCGAGTTGCTTGGAACGGGACCGGAAGGCAGCGAACTGATCCACCTTGCCGCGGCCGAGGACGGACCGGTCGCGATCTATCGCCATGATGGCCATTTGGAAGCCTGGTACTTCGGAGAGCAGACTCGGTGGGCTCCCCTTGAAACTTCCGAGATGTCTTCTCACCCGGTCATCATGGGCGGAAAGGTCTTCGCCGTCGATCTTGCGAATTCCGAAGTTGCCGCACTGAACCTCAAGAAGATGTCGGTCGGCAAGTTCAAAGCATTCGAGGGCGTTTCGAGTCTTCGGAGACTGGTTGGCATCCAGCACCGGTCGTCACAATCCTTGATCGCCGTCACTTGCGACGCAGGTAGAAAGGGTGGCCGTCTCCTCGTCGTGGATGCCAAGACCGGTGACGAAGTGAAGCTGGGAGCGGTCGGTCAGGATGCCGTCAATCTGATCTGTGCAGACCATCACATCGTTCTTTCAACCAGTAGCGCCTACCAGAACGTTATCCGCGTTCTGGAACCCTTCTCGGCCAAGTCGGCCGCATAGGCCCAATCGGGTTTGTAATGTGGCCCGCCCGAGATACTCGGGCGGGCCATTTTCATCGATCACAGGGCCGGCTGGAAGTACTCTTCGAGCCTAAGACAGCTGGACCTGTTCGGATCGTTGAACACATCCAATGCCCGAATCAACGCCTCCGCGGTGTCGATCGTCGTGACGCACGGGACGCCAGTCTCGATACAGGCCCGCCTGATCCGAGCCGCTTCACTCTCGCTCGTCTCGGTTAGGGCGGGAGTATTGATCATCAAGCTGACATCGCCGCTCAAGATCAAATCCAAAATGTTTGGCGAACCCATCTGGATCTTGTTCACCGCATGACAGGGCAATCCGGCATCCAAGAGTGCCTTCGCAGTTCCCGGGGTTGCCGCGAGCCTGCGCCCAACCTGGTGCATCCCTTGCGCGATGCGAACCGCCGTCTCTTTGTCCTCATCCCTGACCGTCAGGAGAACGTGGCCGTCGCCCTTGAAGTTGATTCCGCTCGCAACCATCGCCTTATAGAGCGCGGCCTCGAACGTGCGATCGATGCCTAAGATCTCTCCGGTGGATTTCATCTCTGGACCGAGGCTAGGCTCCACTCGACTCAGCTTCTGGAAACTGAAGACGGGCGCCTTGACTGCGTACAGAATGGGTGTGCTCGGAATTGGATGCGGCGCTTGCAGATAATCCGACTCAGGAATGATCACTCCATGCGCGGTTGGAGGGCAATCACCGATCAGCGCAGGTTGTCCAGTACGAAGATCCCAAAGCCCACTTGAATAGCCCAGGCTCGCAAGCGTTTCCCCCATCATGCAGCGCGTCGCCAGTTCAACCATCGGAATTCCGGTCACTTTGCTCAAGTAAGGAACGGTGCGTGAAGCGCGGGGATTGACCTCCAGCACGTAGGCAGTGCCATC
>JADZBW010000294.1 GCA_020851885.1 Fimbriimonadaceae bacterium
CACCCTGGGCGCTGCTCCATCCGGGAAGTCGATTCTTGGTGGAAAACGTTCGTGAAGGCCTCAAGCAGCCAGGGCAGTTTTACTATGACCGCAAAACCCATCAACTCTCAGTGATCCCTCAAATTGGAGTCACATTCGAGAGTGCCCGCGTCATCGTTCCTGCTTTGGAGCGGGTGATCGAGGTTGGCGGCACGGTGGAAAAGCCGGTGCATAACGTCAAGTTTCGAGGCGTCGCCCTTCGACATACAACCTGGTCGATGCCACCTACCGGTCGCAATTTCCCGCAAGCGGAAGCAGACCTGGGAGGCGCCGTTCTCGTCCAAAACGCGCGCGACATCCACTTTGAGGGGTGTGAGATTTCCCACACCGGCGGATATGGGTTGGAAATCGGCGATCATGCGGAAGAGGTTGGTTTTGTGAATGGCTCGATCACCGATCTGGGGGCGGGCGGGGTGAAGATTGGGATCATGTCGCCCCGCGAAGACGAGGCGAGTGTCACTCAGCACAACCAGATTACGGGAAATCTCATTGCGGGCGGCGGACGAGTCCATCCTGCCGCCGTCGGCGTGTGGATCGGTCAATCGTCGCACAATCGAATCGAAGACAACGAGATCGCCGACTTCTACTACACCGGCATCAGCATTGGCTGGACCTGGGGCTACGGGCTGAGCAATGCCCACCATAACGCCATCGAAGGCAATCACATCTATAGCATTGGACAAGGGGTCCTCAGCGACATGGGGGGCATCTATCATCTCGGCATCGCGCCGGGAACCACGCTCAGCGGAAATCGGATTCACGATGTCACGAGCTTCGATTACGGTGGATGGGGTCTTTACACGGACGAGGGTAGCTCGGGTGTCCTCCTTCAAGACAACGTCGTCTATCGTTGCAGTCGCCAGAGCTTCCACCAACACTACGGGCGAGACAATATCGTTCGGCGGAATATCCTGGCCTTTGCCGGAGAGGCCCAACTGGCGCGCACACGCAATGAGGAGCACCGCAGCTTCACGTTCGAGAACAATATCGTCGTCTGGCAACAGACGCCCACGCTATGGGGGAATTGGGACGGCAATAATGACAAGGTCGCCATGGATCACAACCTCTATTGGCGCACCGACGCTCAACCGATTCTTTTTGGAACCGAAACGCTCCAGCAGTGGCAGCAACGTGGTCGCGATGTGCATTCCCAGATTGCCGATCCGCTCTTTGTCGATCCGGCTCACGAAGACTTTCGACTTCGAGTTGGCTCACCGGCAATACCCCTGGGATTCAAGCCGATGGATCCAAGGGGAAAGCCATGGCCAAAGCGCTGGAAGATGCCAACACCATCTTTTCCGGTCAAGCCATGAACCTGCCGCCAATCCCGATATGGCAAGCGCCGACGGGTAGCACGGGCGGACCAAAACTGGCGGCGGCCATCAGTGCGGCCGGTGGCGTGGGAGCAATGGGTCTCACTTGGACGGATCCAGAAATTGCCGCAGATTGGGTCACGGAGGTTCGCTCGTCTACGAGCAATCCCTTTTACGTCAACTTCGTCCTCGCCTTCGAACCGATCGCCCTCGATGCCGTTCTCGATGCCGGGGCTCCGATCATCACTTTTTCTTGGGGTTCGCCCGCACCCTTTGTGGATAGAGTCCGACGATCGGGAGCGAGGTTGGGGATTCAAGTTTTCGACCGTGAGAGCATTCTTCACGCTATTCAATTCGAGCCTGACTTCTTGGTTGTCCAAGGAATTGAGGCGGGAGGTCACGTTCAGTCCCGATCGCCTCTGGGCGAAGCGCTGATGGAGGCCAAGGAGCTTGCCCAGGGTATCCCAATCCTGGCCGCTGGCGGTATCTCCACGCGCGAGCACATCCAGGAAACGCTCGGCATGGGAGCCGACGGGGTTATCTTGGGAACTCGCTTTCTGGCGACCGTCGAGAGCAAAGCCCACCAAGAGTACAAAGCGCTCTTGGTCGCCCACTCGGAGACAAGTCTCACCAAGTGCTTCGATGGCGGCTGGCCGAACGCTCCCCACCGAGTTCTCAGGAATTCGACCTTCGATACATGGCAAAGAGCCTTCGAGCCTCTTCCTGACCATCGGCCCGGAGAAGGTCGAGTTGTCGCCAAGACGACCAATGGCGACTCAATTCTTCGCTATGAGATGGCGTCGCCACAGGAAGGCATGGAAGGAGAGATCGAGGCCATGTGCCTGTATGCCGGAACCGGCGTCCGGGAGATTCGGGGTATTCCAACCGTCGCGGACCTTCTGGCAGAACTCTGGCCCTAAGAGTTTCTCGCCGGGGCGCCCTCCAAAGAAAGTGAAGGCCGCCGGCATCCTTGCCGACGACCTTGGAGTGGAGGTTGCGCTGTCAGGTCAATTAGCCTCGCAGCAGGTTGAGAACAGCCTGCGGAGCCTGATTGGCCTGGGCCAGCACGGACATGCCGGCCTGCTGCAGAATCTGCAGCTTCGAGAAAGTCGTCATCTCGGCGGCAACGTCGGTATCTCGAATCGTCGATTCCGTCGCGGCAAGGCTCTCACGAGCGATACCCAACGAACGAATGTTGGACTCAAGGATGTTCCTCTGGAAGCTGCCAATCTGGCCACGAGACTTGGAGACCTGTTCGATCGCCGCGTCGATGATCTTCATGGCGTTCTGAGCGCCCGTCGCCGAGGTCAGATCCAAGTTGCTGAAGTTGAAGCCGGCAACGACGCCCGTACCCAGTTGACCGGCGGCGAAGTTGCCCAAGGAGAGGTTTGTCACCTGACCGGCATTCGCACCGATCTGGAACTGGCTGCTGCCAACTGTGATTTGGCCGATCGTCGCATTCTGGACGGACGCGACCACGTTGCCGGCGGCGGTGAGGCTGATCGTATTGCCATCGGAATCGCTGAGGGTAAGGCCGCCATTGCCGTTCTGGCTTGAAGTAAACAGGGCGGTTGCCGTGCCAACTTGAACCGTTGCCAGAGCATTCACACCCACGGCGGAGGTGTAGCCAGCGCCAGCGGCGCGGACGATACCGTTCGCGTCGGTCAAGTCGATTCGAGCGTTGGAGCCAAAGGCGGCAGTATTCAAGACAATCGCGGAGCCATTGTGGCTTGCGGCCACGCCGGTCTGAGCTTGGGCGGCATTGATCTGATCGATGACCTGTTGAACCGTCGTCGTCGCACTCGTTGTGAATGAAACGCCATTGATTGAGAACGAACCTCCGCCGACGGTCTGACCGAGGGTAGCGGTAACGCCCGTGATACTGGCCTGAGTGGCCGCCTGGGTAAGCGTGGCGACGACCGAAGTGTTGCTGGTGACGGCGGCTCCCGCAAATTGGCCGCCCACGTAAATTTGGCTGACCAAGGTGCCTGCCACCGAGTTCGCGGTGACACCCGAACTTCCGTCGAGAAGTCGCTTGGTTCCAAACTGGGTTTGTTGAGCAATGCGTGTCACAGACTGTGAAATCGATTGCAATTGGGACTGGTTCGCCTGGATGGCGGTCTGGGAAAGGGTGCCGGTGTTCGCGCTGGCAACGGCCAGGCCACGGGCATCGCGCAGCAACAGGTTGATTTCGTCGAGGGCTCCCTCGGCGGTCTTTGCGTAGTTGACGGCGTCCTGGCTATTGCGCAGGGCGGCATCCAAACCGTTGAGCTGTGCTCTGAAGCTTTCCGAAATGATCAGGCCGGCAGGATCGTCGGCAGCCGAGTTGATGCGAAGACCCGATGAAAGTCGGGTGATCGACTGATTGAATGAAGCGTTTGCTTGACCTACGTTTCTCAGCGCGTTCATCGCTGAGATATTGGTATTGATCCTGAATGACATGCGTTCCTCCGTGACTCGCGGGCGCCGTCACCACTCGTGGTGCATATCGCGGCGCACTGTAAACATCACTGGGGAAATTCCACGTGGGATTACCAGGTTATGCTAGTATAATTACCTGGTTTTTCGGATTGCTTGGGGAATTCCCGGGCCAAGTCTGGAAGAAGCGTAGGTTCTGTTGAATCCGCCATCCGCGAAGCTAAACGACAATTCGCCATCGAGGTCTGTTCGCAGAATTTCCACTTCCGATCGAGTGAGATCTTCCAGGACCGAAGGATGCGGGTGCCCATAGGCATTCTCAAGTCCGCAACTGATGACGCACCATTCTGGATTGACTTGTGAGATCCACGCGATTCCGGTCGAGGTACGGCTGCCATGGTGCCCAGCCTTCAGGATTTGCCCCTGCCAGCCCAGCTTCTTACCGAATGTCTCCTCGACCGCAATCGACGCATCGCCGGTCAGGATTGCCGAAGAGGCCCCTCGACTGACACGAATGAACAGCGACCCGTCGTTATCGTTTTGTCCGGGCATCCAAGGTGGTGCGGCAATGTCCCAATCCAGGACTCCAATGCGAGCCCTCGACCTGCCACTCAACCAAATCACTTGATCCCTAGGAACGCCCGCCTCGCTCAGCCATGCCTTCAGCTCCGCATGGTCTCTAAAGGCGCTTGAGATGGCTATTTGGGAAGTTGAAAAGCGGCGAAACACGGCGCCCAACCCTCCGATATGGTCGCCATCGGGATGGGTTATGAAGATCAACGGGACGTTGCTCACTCCCAACGCCCGCAATCGAGGAAGCACGATTCGGCTTCCGGAATCGAATCCTTCCCGTGTCTTGGGGCCGACATCGACCAAGATCGCGACATCTCCCTGCTGAATGACCGTACAGTCGCCTTGGCCCACCGCCAAAAAGGTGATCTTAGGGCTTTCTCCGGGGACGAGCAATCCTGCCACCGCGCCGACACCGAGGGCCAGGAGGATGCCCAAACACCACTTAAGCCGGCCTGATACGATCTTCGACCCTCCAAATGATCAAGGCAAATGCCAGTACGAGCCAGTAGGCGGAGAACGTCCCGCTCGAAAGGGTGGACTGTGGAAACGCGGCAAATCCGCTCAAGACCCACTGGATGAAATCGGCAAGCGGGCCGACCAAGTTCGCGGTAAGAAAAGCCCCAAGATCAGCCCATGCCAGATCGGCGGCAAAGACCGCGAAAGCCGCAACGACCTCAAGCAGCACCGCCGGGGCGATGATCAGATTGGCGGGGATGGACGTCAAGGCAACCAGTCCGAAGTAATAGAGGATGACCGGCGCGGTGGCGAGAAAGGCGATCCCCGAAGTCCTCACCGCCTCTGAGATTCGATTGTGCAAAGTCTCCCTGGCTGTCCTGACCACCGGTTCATCGTTCGAGCCAAACAGCCCAAAGGCGGCGACCGTGAGGTAGGAGAGCTGAAAGCCCATGTCATAGATTCCGATTGGATTGGCGATCAGGTAAAGCCCACCGGCCACGGCAAGGGCCGAAAGCAAATCGCTTTCTCTTTGCAGAAGGTATGCGGTCAGTCCGGCCATCGCCATGAACACCGACCGCAAGATCGCAGGTTGCAGGCCGGCGGCGGCCGCATAGATCAGCAGAAGCCCACCCAGGATCAGGAGCCGAACCGGCCTGGGAACTGGCAGTAGCCCGAGGGCGGCATTCAGGACCAATGCGAGGACGAACACATGCATCCCGGATGCCGAGATAATGTGGATCGTGCCGGTATTGCGAAGCGCCTGACGAGTTTCATCATCCAGCCCGCCATCGACGTTGAAGCAGAGGGCATCAACCAGGGCCGCCTGATCGGATCGCAAATGAGCGGCGGTGAACGCCAAAAACGAGGATCTGACCTCGAGGGCCATTCGGAGCCATGACGGACCGCTGGTTACCCTGCGCATCTCGATTGGAGTGAACCTGCCCACGAGCCCTTTGGTGAGATACGTGGCCTCGGCGCCCTCCCGAAACGGCTTGGCAAGGCCAGTTACATACAGCGTGTCACCCAAACTGACCTGCGGTCGACCATTCATAACTGCATTGAGCCGGTTGCCATCGATCTCCAGATCAAAGCTCACATAACCAGGCATGACCCGAGGAACGGATCGAACATCTGCATTGCCCTGAATAAACGTCGTGTGATCGATTCCCCGATCAGGAATGTCCGGGGCAAGGCTGGTCCCCAGAAATGCGGCGAACCCGATTCGAGCGAGGTTAGTCCAGCTTCCTCCAAACAGCACGGCTATGAGTAGCAGAAGCAAAGCATTGATCGGGTGCTCACGCAAGGTGAGGCACACACATAAGGTCATGCAAAAGAGCAAAGCGGGCCGATTACGGAAGATCGTCTTCACGGGGCCAGTTTTCTAGCCTCCGGGCAGCGATTTCCTTGATGGATAGACCCTCTGAGTCCCGACGGGGCTCCGGATCGAGCTCTGGCTCTCGTGGTTCCAAGGGTGGAACGGGCCGTACTCCAAACCGCAGGTTCTGGAAGATCGTTGGGTCGCTCGTTCTTTCGCGCAAACGCGCCAGAATCTGGTCCTTCTGCATCCGCAGCTCTTGCGCCCAAGCCGAACCTTCCACCGCCACCCAAACGGTCCCGTGATCGTATCGATCCGGATAGGAACGTTCCGCCATACCCTTCCCAACGATCGACTCCCATTCGCGCAAAACCCTTTGGGCTTTTGCAGCGCGAATGACCTCCTCCCTTCCAATTGCCGGGCTCAGCATATGTCCAAGTTTTCTCATGTTTCCCTTATCCTTCCGGCGAGAACCGAGAATCGCTTGGATTGGCTGAGGATCGCCTCTCCCGCTGCAGATGCTTCAGTACATGTTAACACAGTTTGGACTGATTCTTTAAGTACCAACTCCACCAATCGTGCCCGCCGCGTTTCGTCCAAGTCCGAGAGGATGTCGTCGAGTAGCAGCATTGGAGGTTGGCCGTATCGGTTTCGCCTCAGGGCCAGGGTTGCCAACTTAACGGCGATGACCGCCGTCCTCTGCTGTCCCTGCGACCCGAACTGGCGAGCTTCCCTGCCACCCACGTAGATTTCCAAATCGTCTCGATGCGGTCCCACGCTCGTTCCACCCCGGGCGACGTCATGGGTCCTGCATTCCGCCAAGTTTGCGAGCAGGGATACGTAATCTCGGGCTTCATCTTTGGGCCGATACGCGAACGCCAGAGCCTCGCCTGAGCCCATTTCTTCATGAGTTTGCCTCGCATAGGGCAACAGCTCGAGCACAAATTCTTGGCGGAGTCGGCGGATCTCCGAGCCATGGCTTGCAAGCTGGTCTTCCCAGATTTCAAACGATTCTGGTGGGAAGTATCGGTCCCGTGAATCACGCAGCAGGGCGTTTCTTTGCTCCAGAGCGCGCTTGTAGAGGGCCAGATGGTGAAGATATGCTCCCGACATCGCCGAGAGCTCCAAATCGAGAAAGAGGCGCCTTTCTGACGGATCACCCCTGACGATCTCCAAATCCACGGCGCTCACACAGACGCAAGGGAGTCGTCCAATGAGGTCGGATGCTCTCGGCAATCCCAGACCGTTCAAGAGGGCTCGCTTCCTTGCTCCTCGCTCCAAGGTGATTGCCAGTTCGGTTCCCGATCCTGCCAATCGAGCGGTGACGGCTGCCTTTTCCGCGCTTTCACGAATCGCTTCAGAATCCTTGTGGCTCCTCAGCAACCTTGTGGTTGCCAGCAAGTAGAGCGCCTCCAGCAAGTTGGTTTTGCCCTGGGCGTTGGCCCCCTCGATCACGTTGAATCCCGAAGCCAGGATCATCTCCGCGACTTCATAGTTGCGAAAGTCGTGAAGGGTGAGCGCCTCGACGGCGCCGTTCACGA
>JADZBW010000295.1 GCA_020851885.1 Fimbriimonadaceae bacterium
AAGACCGGGTCGTCGAAGTTGAAACGGAAGAAGCATCCAATCCCTTCGTCCAGGTCTTCACTCCTCAGGGAATGGAAGAGATGGGCCTCGATTCCAATCAGATGGGCTCGCCGTTCGGCTCCAAGCGCTCTACCCGCAAAACCACGGTTTCGGAAGCCTTGCAGCTCCTGATCGAAGAGGAAGCGAGAAAGATGGTCGACCAATCAACGGTTCGAAAGGAGGCGGTTGTTCGTGCGGAGCAGACCGGGATCATCTTCCTCGATGAGCTTGACAAGGTCGCCAGTAAATCCAGCGGAGGCAGCGGCCCAGATGTCTCTCGTGAGGGTGTGCAACGCGACCTGCTTCCGATCATCGAAGGGTCTACGGTTGCCACGAAGTTTGGTCCCGCCAAGACCGACCATATCTTGTTTATCGCGGCTGGCGCTTTCCACATTGCACGGCCAAGCGACTTGATTCCGGAACTTCAGGGTCGACTTCCCATCCGGGTGGAACTTGAAAACCTCTCGGAAGAGGATTTCCGGCGGATCTTGCGTGAGCCGAAAAACGCCCTTACAAAGCAGTATGAGAAGCTGCTTGCGACGGATGGCGTGCAGGTCACTTTCACTGGAGAGGCGCTGGACGAGATCGCCAAGATCGCGGCCGACGTCAACACGAAGACCGAGAATATCGGCGCCCGCCGCCTTCATACGGTGATGGAGAAACTGCTGGAAGAACTGCTGTTCGACGCCCCGGACGTCGAGAAAAAGAAGGTCCAGATCGACCGGGATGCGGTTGTCGGTCGTTTGGCCAATCTGGCGGGCGACGTGGATTTGAGTCGCTATATCCTGTAGCCAATGTCGGATTTGAATTCCCAATTTTGGCGCTACTTGGACTAAGATAAGGTTCAGCGCCAAGGATGGCGTGGACGAGGGATGCATGATGCTGATTACTTCGATGGCATTGGGAGCAGTGCTGGCGGCGATTCAGACGCCAACGATGTTCAATGAATCCGACCGGAACGCGGTCATCGACTACTGGCGTCAGCCGGGCCGATACACGACCGCGCCGCCAAAAGACTTCAGGGCAAAAGGTCTCTGGCAGGTCCGATTGACCGTCAATGGATCAACCTGGCTTTGGAATTTCAACAAGGCTCGCGGCGTGTCCATGAAGCCAACGACCGATACGACGGGTACGACAGAGCGCGATAAGATCTGGGATGCCTGGATCGACGCAAAGGTGGCCTATGACCGGTGGACCGCGGGTCAAGTGGCGCTGAATGCGAACACCCTTGTTAGCGGCACTCCTCCCACGATTGCCGATGCCGCTCTTCCTTCAGAGGAACCCAAGTTTCCCGGCCCCATGCCCGCCGACCTCCTCCAATTCATCCAGCAGCCCTACATCACAACCGTCAACGGAACGCCGTTAACCAACCCTCCCATTGGCGACCCTCCTTCCTTTGCCGAAGCGGTTGTGCCGATGGAGCACCGAATCAAGTTCGATGATGGAACGGAATTGGTGTACCAGGACAACGCGAAGATGCGGGCGAAGTACGCCTATTACCGATTCGACCGTGGGGTAATTTCGGCGGGCACCCCGGTTAAGTCCATTCCGGCCAAGGAACTGGACAACCTCATTAAGAAAGCCGGAATCACGGAGAGCGAATCCAAAGTGATGAAGGCGGTCTCGATCCTCGAAGGTGGATTCGATTCGGTGAATACCTACGATACGGGCTACGTTTCGGTGGGATTTATTCAGTTCGCTTCTTTGAAAGAAGGTGCGGGGTCTCTCGGGAAGATGCTCCTTGAATACAAGCAAAGCGATCCGAGCGGTTTTCGCAATGACTTCCAGCGATTTGGCATCGACGTCACCCCGATGGGGGTTCTCTCGGCCTTGAACTGGGAAACCGGAACCGAGTGTTTGGGACCCGATGCAAACCGGCGAATCATATTGGACAAGCGCCTCATCGCGGTGTTCCAACGGGCGGGGCAAACGAGCGTGGCCTTCAACGCCGCCCAGATTCGAACTGCGAAGAATCAGTACTATCCGGTCGATGATGCCGTCGATATCGGCCTGGCCGGATTCAACTTGGTCGGGAGGGTCGGCGACTTTATCAAGAGCGAAGCCGGTATGGCGACTTTGATGGATCGAAAGGTGAATACGGGCACTTTCGGCCCCCTGACGACCACGCTCCAGAAGATCGCCCTCGAAAAGTCGGTGAAGTCCTTCGCGGAGTTCGCCAAGTTCGAGCGACAGATTGTCGAAGCGCTGAAGTACCGCAAGGACTACTTGGCGGACAAGACATTGACCCAGCCGAAGTGACGCCCTCGATTCCGACCGGCCACCTCTCAATCGGAAGTGGCGGCATCGACTCGGATAGGGATCTTTACTTACCGAACAGTTCTTTGAAGAACTCAAGCATGGCAGCCCAGGATCGCTTATCCGCTCTTTCATCGTAGCTTGGGCCGCCAACCACCGTGAATGGGTGGACGTTCAAGTTGTAAAGAACCATCTGGTAGTCCACCTTGGCATCGCGCATTTCGTCGAGAAAAGCGTCGAACTGCGCTCGGGAAGTCGATGGATCCTGAGCTGCGTGAACCACCATCACTTTGCCCTTGACGTCGCCAACTTTGGCGGGCGACGGCGTTCCATACGAACCGTGGAAGCTCACCACGCCGGTGACCTCGGCGCCGCTTCGGGCAAGCTCCAGCACGCCGCCTCCGCCGAAACAATATCCGATCGCCGCCGTCCGTTTGGAATCCACATGGGGTTGCCTTTTAAGCTCATCGAGACCAGCTTGCAATCGGGCGCGGAAAAGGGGAACGTCGCTGCGGTATTTCCCGGCCTGTTGTCCAGACTCTTGAGCGTTTTTCGGGCGAATTCCCTTGCCATAAATATCGGCGGCAAAGGCCACGTACCCCTGTGCGGCCAGCATTCTGGCCCTCATCTCCTCATATCCATCAAGTCCATTCCAGTCGTGGACGATCATGATTCCGGGCCGGTTGCCGGATTTGGCGTCGTCATAGGCAAGAAAGCCCTCGAGGGTCACGCCGCCCTGCTTGTACTCGACGCGCTTCGTCACAATGGTCGCCTGCGCCGCCAGCGCCAGGCAAGCCAATACCAAGAGAATGATAAGCCTCGCAATCAACATAGGTCCCTCCGACTTTGGGTGAACTGATTCTACGCAGTTTGGCGACGACTTGATTTGAGATCGCGCAGATTTGTGATCAGACTCATTATCAGGCCGAAGATGAATCCAGTGGCCGTGATCCCTTGAACAAGGTTTGGGTCCAAGTTTGCGCCGGTGATCAACTTGATCATGAGGTGGATGTAGGTAGGCGAATCGTCCACGTACCCTAGTCGACGGCGGATCTGGAAGTGCCAATCCGTGCACAGGCAGTATCCCCAGCCGAACCAGATTCCCATCACGAACCAGGAAAATGCAGTCGCGGCAAGGGTTGCGAGGTTCCACTTGCGCCATTTGGGCACGACCCAACCAAGCAAGTTGAAGAGTACGAGCACCGTGTGGAAGGTGAAGAACGCGATATCCAACGCTTGCAACACAAGTCGGCCCACGGAAGAATCATAGTCTCCGAGCCCAGTGCTGGTTGGCCTGATTTCCTAAGACCTGGGGCAAAAAAAAGTGGAATCCAGGGTGACTGGACTCCACGATGGAAAAACCCTTGATCGTGCTGTTTCCGTCGCTGACGTCGCGAAACGTCCGACCATCGAATCCTGATCTCGAATCCGAGGTTCTGCGAGGTTGCTTAGGACATAGTCGCGAAAGCACGCTCCATTCGTTCGCAACCCTCTAAAATGAACCTAAAGCTCAAGAGTTCCGCTTTGTCTGCCAACTCTTCCAGTAATCGGGATCCTCGATTTGTAGGGCCTCTTTCGTCAAGTAGAGCGGGGCGTAGGTGTCCAACATGACCGCCAACTCTTCTGTCTTGGTGGCGCCCAAGGAAGCCTCCGTCGCGCCAGGTTGCGGGCCGTGGGGGATTCCCAATGGGTGCAGGGTGATCGAACCTTCCTCGATCCCCTTTCTCGAACCGAATTTGTCGTTGCAGTAATACAGGACTTCGTCCGAATCCACATTGGAGTGGTTGTAGGGCACCACGATCGCTTCGGGGTGATAGTCCAACACGCGCGGACAGAAAGAGCAGATGACGAACCCCGCACCTTGGAAATTCTGGTGGATCGGTGGCGGCATGTGGATTTGTCCGGTTATGGGCTGGAAATCGAGAATATTGAATGCATAAGGGTAGACATATCCATCCCAACCGACGATGTCGTAGGGGTGGAACGGATGGGTGTATTTGGTCATCCGTCCCCGGGCCTTTACATGGACGTGATGGTCTCCCTGTACGTCGAATGTCTGCAGTTCGGTCGGTGGCCGGAAGTCGCGCTCTTTGTAGGGGGCATGCTCCAAGAACTGGCCGTAATCATTGCGGTAGCGGTTTGGGGTCGTGATTTGGCCGTGGCTTTCGATCGCGATCATCATGACGGGAAGCGTGTCGAACACCAGTTTGTAGATGGTGCCCCTTGGAACCACCAAGTAGTCGTTAGGCTTGAATGGCACCACGCCATACATGGATTCCATGCGCCCCGAGCCGTTATGGATGAACAGGAGTTCATCCCCCTCGGTGTTCTTGTAGAGGTAATCCATCTGTTCGCCGACGTGTGCTTGGAACCAGACCACGTCATGGTTGCCCATCAAAGGTATACGACCCGTGATCGCGTCGCCCTTGGGATCCATCCGCTTCGTCTTCAGGTGACGGTGGTGGAGCGCCTCGTTCTCTAGAAAGGTCGGCTTGACGTTTCCAAGGTCCTCCCATGCCGATACTTCGGTGGGTTGGTTAATGTGGTAGGTCGTCGACATTGGGCCGCTAAAGCCGTGGGTGCTGAGGAGTTGCTCCGTATAGAGTCCGCCATCGGGCTTGCGGAACTGGATATGGTGTTTGCGGGGAAGTTGGCCGAGGGCATGGTATCGAGGCATTTTTGACTCCTGGACGTTTGCGAAGAGTTTACTTTCTGAGTGAGGTGTCTTGGTTAGCGGGAATCCGACAAATTGGGGATATCAAATTCGGCACACGGTGTGCCAAAGTTCGGGGATATGAAACACGTTTCCATCGCTCTTCTCGCTCTCACCGCTGTCGCATTCGCATTCGCGCCGCCCAAGGTCGGGAAGCCCAGCTTCACCAAAGACGTCAAACCCACCCTCGATAAGTTCTGCATCTGCTGCCATTCAGGCGCCAAGCCTGCCGATGGAATCGACTTCTCCAAGATCAAGACCGATGCCGACGCCAAGAAGAGTTTCAAGGTACTTCGAAAATCGCTTTCAGAGGTCCAAGAAGGCGCGATGCCTCCAAGAGGCATGACGAAGCCAAGCGCCGCCCAAGTCAAGGCATTTGCGGCCTGGGTAAAAGCGGGGCAGTAGTCTTCCAAGCAGCACAAAGATGCGATTTGGAGTTTGCTGCCAGCTTCAGCAGGCCGCGCAGGTTCTGAACGCGGGGTTCGATTACGTCGAATTACCGGCCGGTGCGTTGTTTGCCGGCCCGGGCGATCCTGACTGGCAGCTGCTCTCCGATGCCCGCGTGGAGGCGACCAACCTATTCGTCGCCGGCGATCTGAAACTGGTGGGTCCGGAGCGCGGAGATATCCGTGGCTATGCCGAACGGGTAATTCCGCGCGCGGCGAAAGCGGGTGTCGAGGTGATGGTGATTGGCAGCGGTGGAGCGAGGAAGTCGCCTGCGGGCTTTGATCTGGACCAGGCGGAAGATGAGTTCATTCAGGCCGCCGCCTGGTGTCAGGAGATCGCCACGCCGTTGGGGGTCACGATCGCCCCGGAGTCGCTCGTCCCCGAAGAAACCAATGTAGGCAATTACTTGGGTGACTTTGCACGTCTGCTGGCCAGAAAGGGCGTCGCCTACACCGCCGACTCCTATCACGTGCTCAACCAACCCGGCAATCATCCTGGAGAGCCCAGCTATTGGGCCGCCGAGATTCCGTTCCTACCGGCCCATGTCCACCTGGGCGATCGGCCCCGAAACTGTCCCAGAAGGGATGATCCGGAGATACTGGGATTTTCCTCAAGGCTATTGGAATTAGGCTATTCAGGCAGGATCAGCCTGGAATGTCGATGGGAGAATTTCGAGGAGGAACTTCCTAAGGCGCTCGATACGGTCAAAGCGATTTTTGGCGGTTGACCCGTCGATCTTCGGTAAAGTGCCAGCAAGCGGAAAAGCTAGAACAATTTGTGAAGTTTTCGTTGGGACCCCCTAAAGATCGCGAACAGGGCTTCCGACAACCATATCAGCGACGAAACGTCTGCGACAGAAAAGGGCACGGTAGGGGCGACCCTAACCACGCAAAGCCACGGGTCTCGCGAGTTTGAGAGAAAAGCTCGAAAGACGAGATGAGATAGCCGGGTTCCCTGTCTGAGATCAGCGCTAAGGATAAAACCATGCGGATATCAGACAATGAAGTGAAAAAGATCCTTTCCGGGACGCAAGTCTCTTTGGTTGAGGAAATCGTGCAAATCGGCCAGCAATCGGACCGCGAGGCGGACGAGAAGCTTGCTGCTCAAGTGACGGAAGACGTCCTTGCGATGGGTGATCGGGAAGAAGCGATCGCTGACTTGAAGGCCCGGATCGAAGCCGGAACCTACAACCCGACGGGTGATGAAATTGCCGATGCGATGATTCGCCGTTCCATTGCAGACCGGATTCGGTAGTCGCGGTACCTCTCGGTATCCGCACTACCCGAACTCCCGGGTCCTAGTTGAACTTATTCGAAGCGGGCTGATACCCGCTTTGCATCATTTGCCCGATCTCAGCATCGATCGACTTCGCGAGATCCTCCATCACCATACCGACATACCAAGGCTGGTCGTCGGTCGTTGGAGTTTCGTGCCAGTCGTAGAGATAACCCTGCACTAGGTTCCAGCCCGGCAGTGCTCGACCTAATTTGTGTCGTGGCAGCCAGGTTTCCATGAGCACCGGATAGAAATCCGAGGGCATCGGTGGCTGCATCAGCTTATAGTCGTCCGTGACGTCGACGATAACGACCTTGGCGAGGTTGAACTCCCATAGGTTGCCAATCAGTTCTGCCATCTTCTGCGTCCCTAACGCTAGATGGGACGGAACGCAGTCTGGGAATGGCGCGAGAAACTCTCCTACTTGCGGCGATTAGACTCCATTCAAATACAAAATCGAGTTCCTGATTCCAAAATCCCGGAAGTAGGAGATGTCGTCATGATCGCCCATGGGCGTGCTTTCGATTCCCGTGGCCTGATAGCCGACATGGAGGTTGTTGTCGGTGGCCCCTTGCCCGCCGTCCACCCATCGGTAGGACCAGATGATGTCTCCTTTGAACCAGGCTGCCGCTGGCGCGGAGCGAGTTTGAGTCCACTCATCATAGAAGCGTTTCACGATCCAGCCCCCACGGACGGACTTGTCCGTGATCTGCTCGGCGACATACGTGCAAGCCCAAGGCGATGCGGCGGATGTCATTCCTTGAGCGAAGAATCGCAGTCGCCCCGCCGGGCCGGCATCCTTTCCTGTTTCAAAGAGCAAGGTGCAACGTGAATTGCCTCGGGACTGCCCTTTTTCGCCTTCGATCCAGTCCATTCCCTGTTCTTCCAGGCTTCCATTGGCTTCCTTGAACCACCGCACTTGCCAACGCGAGACTCGGGTTTTGTCCTGGTCCTGGGCCATCCCGATCACGACCTGCTTCTTCAATGTGTCGACCGCGAAACCAACTGGGATGGTGCTCTTCTCGACAAGCTTATGCTCGGACTCCCACTTGCCGCCAACCATCGTACGGTAAGTCACTTCTTGGGTGGTGGGATCCCATAGGAACAAGTAAAGTCGCTTTCCGCTGGTGCCCACCGTGGGTACCAGGGCAGGATTGGAAGAGACGACTTCCGGCTCGGATTCCACCCCAATCGTCTTCTTCAGAATGCCCCGCGTCGAGGGAAAGAACGCGACGAGGTAGCCGTTATGAGAGGCAGCCACCGGATCGCCGGCCAACTCATCGCTGAGCTTGACCGGATCCTCCCACTTGAACGGTTCGATCAGCTTTCGCAAATAGAGCTTGCCCGGATTGTTGTTGGAAATCGTCGGGTCGCTCTTTTTGTCTCCCGGGGTATTTGGCTGTCCATAGAAGACATACGCCTCGTTGCGGTGAACGGCCAGCCAAGGCGCGGTATTGGACTTGCCAACGTCGTCTCTTCGTCCGGCGCCGATGGCATAGGAGTAGTTGATGTCGGCACGAATGTGCTTCTCCCCAAAGACGCCGTTCCAATTCCAGTCGATCAGCGTTGTCTTGCCGTTTGGCTTCAACCGGAATCGGTAGGGACCTTTCTCCAGAAACTTCACCCGCTCATAGGGCAAAGGGATCTCTTCGCTCAAATCAGTTTCGCGCAACGTGAAACCGGCCAACTCGCCTTTGGAATAGGCGATCTTGTTATAGTCGTCCTCGAGACTATAGGAATAGGCGTAGTTCATGAGGCTCCGATAGATCGGGCAGAAGGCCGGCCCCCAGAATCCGTTATGGTCCATACCGATCTGGTGCCCGAATTCGTGCATAAAAACGGCCCAGAGGGCGTTCATGCCGCAACCGCCGCCATCGCCAAGCTGATCGGCTTGCCCGCCGCCACCCTGAGTGACCTGCATGAAGTGGGCAATCCCTCGGTGAGCCGACGGCAGAAACTTGTCCCGGTTCGCGCTCCATCCCTGCTTCATGTCCTCGCCTTGAATGGGATCGAGATAGATCAGGTGAAGGCCCCAACCCTTACTGCCATCGACGTTCGTCACATCGAGGGATTTGTAGCTTTCCACGGCTCTTGTCAAGTCGCGCTTGAATCGAGCATCGTCGACGTCGGCGAATCTGGCAACATAGCAAATGAGGTCGATCTTCCGTGGGTCGCAACCCATTGCCTTGAAGTCCAGGCCCCTGAAACTTCCTGTCTCCCACCCATCCAGGAGCCCATCTCCGTCCGTGTCCGGGTTCATCGGATCGGTTTGAAGGGCCGCTTCCGCGTCATTTGGAATGCCGTCGGCGTCCGAGTCCTTTTCATTCGGTGAAATCAGGCGCCGAACCAGGATTTGAAACGCGGTGTGCGGTTCATTGCCGAAGTGGAAGACCACTTCATCGACATCCCCGTCTTTATCGATATCGCCGGTTCTCACGATGTCGGGACCCTTCGCGAGAGGGGGCTTCTTCGACGGGTTGATCGCTTTGGTCTTGGGATCGATGTCGAAGCAAGCCGAGGAAGAGAGGTCGAAGGCGACGATCTTGTTGTCTCTGATCGCCAGTGCAGGCTTACCCAACACCTTCGGCAGCTTGACCCAGTCGCTGGTAGATTTGAAATGCCCACGACTGAAGCTCCCTGCCAGCCAGAGCGTATCGCCCGCAAAGATCCCCGCAACATCGGCGCCGGGAGATTCATCGAACTCTCCGGAAACCGCCGCTTGGCAATCTTTGCCCCACGGATTCAGGGCTTGGAAGGGTCGCCCCGACTTGAACCCCTGCTGGTTGATCGCCACATCGATAATGGATCCACCGGGAGGGTAAACGCAGATGAGATCGGCATACCCGTCGGCATCGACATCACCCACCAGGGGGATTCTGGGAGGAACTGCCATATCGAGCGCCCAAGGCTGAGGCGGGGCGTAGAAGGGGATCAATGCCAATGCAAGCGAAAGAGCGATCATGTTGTAGCCCTATCGTAACCAATTCGGGCCAGATCATAGAATCCTATTCTTGGACAATTTTGAATCCTTGAGGCTACTGCGGCTGTTCTGGCTTCAAGTCGACCTTGCCGGGGCCTTTCAGCCGTTCTTCGAACTCGTCGCGCGGCAGGTCCTTGGTCGAGTCCTTGGGTTTCTTGAAGGGAAGGAGGAGAGAAACGCGTCGATTAGACACATCGAATGGCTTGCTTGGATTCTTCAGAGCGGTGTCTGCCTTGCCACTTACGCCCGCGATCTGCGAATAGGGAAGGCCAAATTCCTGAAGGGCGCGTCGCATCGCATTGGCCCGATCCGCACTCAGATCCCAGTTATTGTAAGAATCGCTTGGGTAGGGGGCCGCATCGGTGTGCCCTTCGATAATGACCGGGCGCTTGGTCTGGGCGATCAAGGGACCGATTCGCGCCAAGAACTTCTTGGCAGAGGGCAGGATCTCGGCCCGTCCGCTGGCAAAGAACGTCGCCACGGTTGACTCTACAAGCTCGATTCGAAGTCCCTCGGGGGTCACGGTCATTTCGACATGTTTCAGAAGCGAGGCCAATTCGGAATCGGACTTGGCTTTCTCTTCAATCTTCTTCTCAACCTCACGAAGTTCCTTTTCGTCGATCTTCGCGGGTTCATTCCCATGTCCCGCGCCCATGCCTTTGCTGGCGGTGGGACTTCCCGGGGGAGACACGCTGAATTTGACCTTTGGGTGGTTCTTGATGAAGCCGAGAGGATCGTTGAAGTAGCCCTGGATCTGTGCGCGAGTTTCATCGGAGAGCCCCATGATCCACATCACCATGAAGAAGGCCATCATGGCGGTGACGAAGTCTGCATAGGCCACCTTCCAAGAACCTCCATGGTGGCCATGCCCACCATGAGCCTTCTTCTTTTTGATAATGATGGGGGTATCAGCCATGGCTCGTTCTCAGACTTGGGGTTGTTTCTAACGCGGCGTGGAGTGGTTTCTTTGGTTTCTAAGACTGTCAAGGTCTCTATGCGGCCTTCTCTTTAACCGACTTCTCCATTTCGGCGAATCCGGGGCGAACGCCGGGCTCGATGTTGCGGCGAGCGAATTCAACGCATGTGATCGGCGACTCGCCGCGGGCAAAGCTGAAGAGCGCGAAGCGAAGGCAGTTCAGGTACTGGCTCTCGGAGTTCAATCGAAGCTGCATGGCGCGGGACATAGGGGCGAAAATGCCGTAGGCCAAGAGGATTCCCAGGAACGTGCCGACCAAGGCCGCAGCAACAGATTCTCCAATCGCCGCCGCGTCGCCCCCGATCTTGCCCATCGTGATGATAACGCCAAGGACCGCGGCAACGATTCCGAACCCGGGCATTGCGTCACCTACCGTCTGGACGGCTTCCACAGGGATGTTCGCTTCTGCGTGGGCGATCTCCAGGTCCAGTTCCATCATCTCGCTGAGATCATGCGGTCCAACCGCGCCGGTTAGGATCACCTTCAGGGTGTCGCAGAAGAAGGCACTTGCATGGTGGTTGGCCAGGAACGTCGGGAAGTTCTTGATAATATCGCTCTTCTCCGGTTCCTCGATGTGCTTTTCAAGGCCAAGAAGACCTTCCTTTCGGGCGACGTTGAACAGCTGATACATCATCTTCAGGAGGTCGCAGTAGGCGGCCTTGGTATAGGGATCTGGTTTGAGCAACCCCATTACTCCCTTGATGGAGGCCGTCAGGTTCTTCATGCCGTTGGCAGCCAGGAACGAACCGAAGCCCGCGCCACCCAAGACAACGAATTCGTTGATTTGGATAAGCACACCGATTTTGCCACCATGCATCATGTAACCGACCATGGTGGCGCCGAGGACGACGACGATCCCGATAATGACGAACATATCTGTATCGGCAAGCCCGTCCAATTGCCGGGTCGCCAAGGGAGATTCTCGGTTCGAACGGTCCTAAAACTCAGCTACTTTGCGAGGGTTTTCCGAGACCATAATGATCTCGTTCGCCCCGCTTCTTCGTCCTTCCCATATCACCTTGATCATTTCTCATCCACGAATTCGTCTTCTCGACTCCCACACGGTTAACCAGATTGCCGCTGGCGAGGTCGTCGAACGCCCGGCGGCGGCACTCAAAGAGCTCGTCGAAAATGCCCTCGATGCCGGTGCGACGAAGATTGAAATCGAGCTCATCGATAGCGGCAAAGCGCTGATCTGCGTTCGCGATAACGGTAGAGGGATGTCGCTTGAAGACGCCGAGCTTGCTCTGCAACGCCATGCGACGAGCAAGATTGGCTCAGTGGATGATCTAACCCATGTCGGAACCTTGGGATTCCGGGGAGAAGCCCTCCCTTCGATTGCTTCCGTTTCCCACATGACCCTGACGACGGCAGAGAGCGATGGGCTACGGACTCAGTTTCGCATTGTGGGAGGGGAAGTCGAGCCCGTTAGTCGCATTGCGGGTCCGAAGGGAACCGAAGTGCTGGTCGAGGAGCTGTTCTTCAACACGCCGGCACGCCTCAAATTCCTCAAGTCCGACACAACGGAATTGGGCCAGTGCATGGATGTGGTTTCGAAGTATGCAATCGCGTATCCCAACGTGTCTTTCACAATGGTGCACAACGGACAGTCGGCCGTCCGGACCAACGGAAGCGGGAATATGTTGGAAGCGATCGCCGACGTGTGGAGCCGGGACTTGGCCCGTTCGCTTGCGGAAGTCGATACCGAGATTGGGGGGATGCGAATCCATGGATTCGTCAGTCCACCTCATGTGAATCGCCCTACCCGTGCGTACCAATACCTCTATGTGAATGGGCGACCCGTGCGAACTCGATCTCTTACCGCGGCCATGGATCAGGCCTATCGCGATCTCACTCCGGACCGTCGATATCCGGTAATCGCCTTGATGGTGGACGTCGATCCAACCCGGGTCGACGTCAATGTCTCCCCGACGAAGAGCGAAGTCAAGTTCCAAGCGGAGGGCCAGGCGTTCGATGCCATCCGAGTGGCGATCAAGAGCGCGCTCATGCAGCACGGAATGATGCCGAGCGCAGACGGCGTCGCTGCCGCCAATGAGGCCCTTCGAGCAGCTGAAAGAGTTGGTGCCGTCGAGGATTGGCGGATTCGTTCGACGGGAGTGGTGGACCAGGCGCTGGTCGAATTCGGGGCTTCCGAGACCTTTCCACTCTCTCGGACTTCGGATCCGAACCTTCTTCTATCCGCTCCCCTACCCGCTTCAGGAATCTCGACGCCAAACCAGCTCAACGGAGCGCGATATCCCTTTGGCGAGTTGTTGGACGGCCTGAGGGTATTGGGACAGTCGATGAACACGTTCATTCTCGCGGAAACGAAACGCGGAATCGTTATTGTCGATCAACATGTAGCCCACGAGAGGATCCTCTACGAATACCTGTGCGGACTCAAAGGGGAGTCCGCCATCGAGCGTCAACCACTTCTGGTTCCTCAAACCCTCCACCTCGACCGGCGTTCGGCGGTCCTTCTCCGCGAGAGACTCCATGAGGTCACGGATGTAGGGTTTGATTTGGAGCCGTTTGGAGGCGAAAGCTACGTCGTTCGAGCGGTGCCCGCGGCCATCCGCAGCAAGGATCCGCTGAAGATCCTGCGGGATATGGTCGATGAATTGGTGGATGCGAGTGTCGCCCGACGTCTGGTCCCAACTCGAGAGCAGATTTGGATCACCACGGCCTGCCACATGGCCGTCAAGGCGGGCGATCCCCTCAGCCATGCCGAGATGGAGAAGCTGATCGTCGATCTCGCCACCACAGAAAACCCCTATATGTGTCCTCATGGGCGCCCAATCACCATCACCTTGACCGTCGAGGACTTGATGAGGAAGTTCAAACGAACGTGAGATCCCTGGTTCTGGCAACGATTGTTCTCCCCTTGCGCTGCGGGCGCTCCACCGAGGCGGGGCGATGATCATCCTCGGGATCGATCCCGGCCTCGAACGGGTGGGGTTTGGAGTGATTCGGCGCGAAGGATCGCAAATCACCTTGATCGACCACGGGCTCATTCAAACGCCAAGGGTCGCCATCACGGATCGCTTGGTCCAGATTCATCGTGAGGTCTTAAATCTCATCGAACGCCACCAACCTCACGCAATGGCGACGGAGAAGCAGATTTTCGCCGCCAATAAGACCACGGCTTTCGACGTTGCCAAGGCGTTGGGAGTAATTCTGCTTGCCTCAAGCGAGACGGGCCTTGAGTGGGCTGAATATACTCCGCCCCAAGTCAAATTGGCGGTGGTCGGAGTTGGCAATGCCGACAAGAAGCAGGTCGAGTTTATGGTCACCAAGCTATTGGCCCTACCCAAACCGCCAAAACCTGACGATGTCTCCGATGCCCTCGCGGTAGCAATCTGCCATGCATTCCAGAGTCGCATCCAACGACCTGCCTAGCTCAGGGAAAAGAGCGCCGAGAAGCGATGACTAACCGTTTCGACGCCAATCGACTCGGAGTACG
>JADZBW010000296.1 GCA_020851885.1 Fimbriimonadaceae bacterium
ACCCCGACCTTTGACGGGTCGCTCGCAACCTTGTTCCAGTGCGTGAGAGATCACAAGATCCATCTGCTCGACGTGCCACTTTTCCCAATCTGCGAATCCTACTTCCTTTACTTGTTGAACCTGGATCAAACGAACCTCGACGAGGCCGCTGCGGCACTGTCCGCTCTGGCATACCTTCTGGAACGCAAAGCCTGGCTGCTCTTACCGGTCGAGGATCCCGAACCGGAAATGGATTCTCCGTTGGAACTGCCTACGCCGTCGGCTCATGAGTTCAGCCTCGCGATTGAATCGCTCAAGCTGTGGCATGATGAGCGTTCTCAGTTGTACTTCAGGTCCACGGAAGTCGGGCCTGAAAGCTATGAGCTCCCATTGAACCTTGAGAACATCTCTTCCGGGGACCTTGCCAAGGCATTTGAGCGATTGCTGCGTCGGGCGACACCCGATCCCGTCAAACCGCTCGGCAAGCCCCGCAAGTCCCTTTCCGACCAAATGCGGATCGTGATCCATGCCCTCAGTTTTGAGTGGCGAGCCCTGGAGGACCTGGTGGAATCGCCCTATACACGGTCGGAAGCCGTTTATTGGTTCTTGGCCCTTCTCGAACTGATTCGACTTGGCCAGGCCGCCGCGAGGATCGAGGGTGAGAACGTGGTATTCGCTAGACCCTCCAAGAAGGCGGTCGTCCAGGCCGAACTTGTGGAGGCATAGTCGGGATGTCTCTTCCGGATCAATTGGAAGCGCTCCTGTTCGTTGCCGACCAGCCTGCTCCCATCAAGTCCCTTTCGCAAGCGCTTCAAGTTACCGAGGGTCAGGTGGAACAGGGCCTGGAGATATTGGAGAGGCGCCTGGAAGAACGCGGGAGTCTCCGTGTCGTGAAACTGGCAGGCGGCTATCAGCTGGCCACCAAGCCCGAGTATGCCCAGCTGATCGCCGCGTTTCTTAAGCCGCAGGGGAACAGGCTGTCTAAGAGTCTGCTCGAGGTATTGGCGATCGTTGCCTACAAACAACCGATCACCCTGGCCGAAGTCGAGCAAGTTCGGGGCGTGCAAAGCGATTACAGTGTGAGGGCGCTGGTGGAGCGGAGGCTCATCCAAGACATGGGTCGAAAGGCGGTGCCTGGGCGCCCCGTCCTCTATGGCACCACCGCCGAGTTCCTGCATCAGTTCAAACTGAACGATCTCGCTCAGCTGCCCGTAATCGATCCCAGCAACCCTGAATCGTCCGAATTGGCGGTGAAGTCCTTATTCGACGAATAGCGGTCATCGCTTCACGGCGTGGCGCAGATGGTGAGCCAGACTGAAAATCTGCTCTACCTGCCCCGCCGACAAGCGCTCGACAACATCGGGATCGGCGGCGACCGCCGCCTTGTAATCCTCGCCATCCCATGCCTTCGCGGCATTGCGTTGTGCCACTTTATAGGCATCGGCTCGGCTCATTCCCGCACGCACCAATTCCACCATCAAGTGCTCGCTGTAAACGAGATCGCCCATGAGGCGGAGGTTGGCCGCCATCTTATCACCAAAGACTTGGAGGCCTGCGAGGATCGTCCGCATCCGATTCAACATGAAATCGGCCAACTGGCAGGAGTCGGGAAAGACCACGCGCTCCAGGGATGAGTTTGTCAGGTCGCGTTCATGCCATGTTGCGACGCTTTCCAACATCGCATGAGCATTCGCTCGAAGTAGCCGCGAGAGGCCGCAAACGGTTTCGCTGTTCCACGGGTTCCGCTTGTGCGGCATGGCGCTCGACCCGGTTTGGCCCTTGGCGAACCCCTCCTGTACTTCCAGAATCTCGGTTCGCTGGAGATTGCGAAGTTCGGTGGCCATTCGCTCCAGACCGGCCCCAATCAGGGCCAAGACATTCATGAACGAGGCATGGCGATCGCGGTTGATGACCTGGGTTGTCACGGGATCGGCGGTGAGTCCAAGCTTGGCGCAAACACGTGCCTCCAACTCTGGCGAGGTAATGCCGTGGATTCCCACGGGGCCGCTTGCTTTACCTACCGCGACTTCGCCACGGCAAACTTGGAGTCGCGCGACATTCCGATCCAATTCGTTTCGCCAACTGCGGAGCTTGTGCCCGAAGGTGATCGGTTCCGCATGGACGCCATGGGTGCGCCCGATGCACGGCAAATCGCCATGGTCAGCTTCCAGCCGGTCGATCTCGCCGCGAAGCGTGGCGGCGCTTGCCAAGAGGACGTCGCACGAATCTCGCAGCATCATGCCGGTGGCGGTGTCAATGACATCGTAACTGGTCACCCCGAAGTGGATCCATCGCCCCGCGATTCCAACGTTCTCTTCGAGGCAACGGACGAAGGCAACGAGGTCGTGCCGGGTCTCCTTTTCCAACTCGTCGCAACGCTCCAAGGTAAACGCAGCCTTGGATTGAATCTCCAAGAGATCGCCCTGGGGGATCGTGCCCGCTTCGGCATGAGCCTCGCAAATCGCGATCTCCACGTCCTTCCAGCGCTCGTAGCGAGCTTGGCGGCTCCAAATGGCATTCATGGCAGGGGTGGTGTATCGATCGATCATGGAGGGTTTAAGGGTACCTAGGCTTGGGGTCTGGCAAAAACAAACGAGCCGCCAGAACGGACTTCTGGCGGCTCGCAAATCGAATCTGCCTCAGGCTTCGACGAGTTCTCCGGCGGAAGCTTCTTCAGCGGGCGCGGCGACAACCACCGCGGCAGGATCGAACACTTCGACCTTGACGGTCGCGTCGACCTGTGGGTGGAGATCCAACTCCACTTGGTGGATGCCCAGGCGCTTGATCGGTTCGATCAAAGCAACCTGCTTCTTGTCGATCGACTTGCCCAGTTGGGACTTGATTGCATCGATCACATCTTGGCTGGTGATGGCGCCGAAGAGTTTACTGGAGTCCTTGCCGACTTTGCCCTCGATACGAACAGACTTCCCATGAAGTTCATCCTTCAGAGCTTCGGCGGCAGACTTGAGGCCAGCGGTCTTCTCCGCGACTCGTGCTTGGCGTCGCTCCAGAGACTTGATCTGGTTGCGATCAGCGACGATGGCCAAACCACGCGGGAAGAGATAGTTCCGCGCATACCCATCGGCCACGGTGACGACCGTTCCTTCCTTGCCGACCTTCGGCACTGTTTGATTCAAGATAACTTTCATGATTTTTTCGGGCGTTTAGCCTGCGGCGCGGGAGTCGGGAACAGGTTTTCCCATGTCCAACTCCTTAGGCCAGGGCCACTTAATTCTTGATTCCAAAGCCGATCATCGGAGCGTTTCGTCCAAAGACTTTGTCGATGCCGATCCAGCCGTAGAATCCCTTGCCAAATTCGTACTTGGCCCGCAGGTCGAAGCGTGGATTGTTGATGTCGAACAAATCCCCACGCAGGTAGAGCCCGGGCGCAACGCGATAGTCTACCCCGATCCCGGGCTTGCTTGCATAGATTCCGTACCGGTATTCGCCCCGGTTCGAGAATGGACGAGCCAATTGGATGTTGATGCGATTGGATTCGAAAGCATCATACAGGCCGACGTGCAGGTCGAAATCCTTAAAGTCGACTTTGGCATTGAGATCGGTTTGGGTGCGAGCGAGGTTCGTCGAGCCCAGCAAATCCACCGTTGTCGAGAGTTTGGGTATCGCCACCTTTCCGCCGGTCTTCTTGAAGAACTCTTTGATGTTGTCGATCGCGCCTTTGACTTCGTCCAGGAGTCCACTTGCCTTGGTTTCCAATTCAACTGCTTTCTCGCTCATCACGATGGCGTTGGCGCTGATCTTCTCCCCGTTCTCGGCAATCTTCTCGCCGCTCTTGGCCATCTTGGCTCCGCTCTCCGTCATGGCGGCGACGTTGTCGGCCGTCTTCTTCAGGTTGTTTTTCATGTCCACATCGGAAGTGAGGGCATGAACATCCGCGATGATCTTGTTCGCTCCGTCGGCCGCCTGATTCAGCTTTTCGAGCATGGCCAATGCTTCCTTCTGGTATTTGCCGTCCTTGAGAATCTGCGTAATCATCGAGGTTCCCTTGCGGACTTCGGCCATTGTGAGCGTTGCTTCCGTCAAGGCGCGCTGAATCTTCGGATTGCCCTGGGCGAGCATTGTGTCCATGCGCGCCGCCAACTGACCGAATTCGGTGGCCGTCTTATTGCTTGCATCGAGCAGGGATACAAGCTTGTTCTGAAGCTGCTGATTCTCCAGCAGCTTTCGGGTCGCGGCAAGCGTCTTGTTGAGTTCGAGCATCGTCGCGCCTGCATCGGGCAGAACGCCATCGAGGGGGCCCGACTTGGCGCCCACCAAGGTGTCGCCCGCGGCCAAGAATCCCGAGGTCTTCGCCGGGGGCACGATCAGGATTGCACGATCACCCAAGCCGATGAGGGAACTGGGGATTGTGGCGACGCTTCCGGCGGGGATTTGAACGTCCTTGCCCACCTGGAGAGTCAATCGGGCCAAGGAAGAAGATACGAGTTTCACTTTTTCCACGGTCCCGATTTTCACGCCCGCCAGTTGCACTTGAGAGCCGGGGGTGATCCCGGCGGCGTCACTGAATTCGGCGTAATAGGCGACTTTCGGGGGGCCCAAAAGGTCTTGCCCGAGCACCATATAGGCGCCGTAGAGCAACACGGTGAAGACAACAACAAGCACCCCAACCTTTGCCGCGCCCTGCATGGAGCTAGTTTAACAGGGAAGCGGCCATCCACGAAGCACCTGGGAAAATTCTTGGGTCCAGGAAGTCTTGCTCGTTGAACCTGCCGTCTCCAAACGATCAAATACGGCCATTTGGCCCTCAACAATTCCAATGAATGTTGAACTTGCATAACGACCAGACCCAGGACTGCCAATAATCATGGGAACCGGAAACCCGTGAGGGTACTCTCAACCATACGGACCAAGCGAATCTGCTGGGAACCGGTCAGGTCGGAGCCTTCATAGGACCGCGGAATATTCGTCGGGACCTGAGCGTAGATAACGACACATTGACGGCACAAGCCGTCGAAGAGTTAGGTGGACTGAAAACATATGTGGCAACGCTTTACAGAACGCGCGCGGAAGGTTGTCTTCTACGCACAAGAGGAGGCCCAGAAATTCGGAGAGGGATACGTCTCGACCGAACACTTGCTTCTGGGGCTCGTCCGCGAATCCGATTCGGTCGCGGCTCGCGTCCTGGAGAAACTGGGCGTCAGCCTGAATAGAATTCGTGCCGAAGTTGAAAAGCAGCTCCCAAGGGGAGATGCCCGGCCATCTCAAGACATGACGCTAACGCCAAGGGCGAAGCGCGTGATCGACCTGGCCTATGACGAGGCACGGAACCTCAACAACAACTACATCGGTACCGAGCACCTGTTGCTTGGGTTAATCCGGGAAGGCGATGGCCTGGCAGGCAGAGTGCTTGCGAAGTTAGGGGTGGAGCTTGAGAAAGCTCGCCGCGAAGTGATGGCCCTGCAGGACAATGAAAGTCAAACGAAGTCCGGCAGCAGCTCTCGCGCTTCCAGCAGTAGCTCGAGTGGAGGAACCAAGACCCAAACGCTGGATGAGTTCGGAAGAGACCTTACCGAGCTCGCCCGCGAGGGGCGCTTAGACCCGGTTGTCGGTCGTCAAAACGAGATCGAGCGGGTCATGCAAATTCTTTGCCGTCGCACCAAGAACAATCCGTGCCTCATTGGAGAGCCGGGCGTTGGAAAAACGGCGATCGCGGAAGGCTTGGCTCTCCGCATCGTCAGTGGAGACATTCCCGATCTCCTGCGCGACAAGCGAATCGTCGCCTTGGACCTGGCCGGATTGGTCGCGGGCACGAAATATCGTGGCGAATTCGAAGAGCGCATGAAGAAGGTGATGGAGGAAGTTCGCAAGGCCGATGGCCAAGTGATCCTTTTCATCGACGAGCTTCACACGCTTGTTGGCGCGGTAGCGGCGGAGGGAGCGATCGACGCCTCCAATATCATGAAGCCTGCGCTCGCCCGCGGGGAACTGCAATGCGTTGGAGCGACCACGCAGGACGAGTTCAGAAAGTACATCGAGCGCGATGCCGCCCTCGAACGTCGATTCCAGTCCGTCAAGGTCAAGGAACCGAGCGAAGAAGAGGCGATCGATATCCTCAAAGGCTTGCGCGAGAGGTACGAAGCTCACCATCAGGTGGAGATCACGGATGACGCCCTCGTAGCGGCGGTTCAGCTTTCGCAGCGGTACATCTCGGATCGCACATTGCCGGACAAGGCGATCGATTTGATCGACGAAGCCGCATCGCGCGTCCGACTCCATGAAAGCCTGCCGCCCCCGGACGTGCGTGCGGATCGAGTGAAGCTGTCCAAGCTTCGTGCTGAAGTCGAGCACATGGCGAAGCGGATCGAAGCTTCCGACGAGCTCCTGAAATTGCAGACCGAGCGTGACGAACTCGAGACCTCCATTCAAGAGCGTGAAGATGCTTGGAACGCGATCGAGAAGAAGGAGCCGGTTGTCGGCGAAGCCGAAATCGCCGGCATCGTCCAAAGTTGGACCGGCATTCCGGTCACCAAACTTGTGGAGGCCGAGAGCCAGAAGCTTCTGCGAATGGAGGATGATCTGCATCGACGGATCATTGGGCAGAAGGACGCCGTTTCGGCCGTTGCCCGAGCCATTCGCCGCGCCCGAAGCGGCCTGAAGGATCCCAAGCGACCGATGGGGAGCTTCATCTTCCTCGGCCCGACCGGAGTCGGAAAGACGGAATTGGCCAAGGCTTTGGCGGCATACCTGTACGAAAAAGAGTCGAACATGGTCCGAATCGACATGTCGGAGTACATGGAGAAATTCGCGGTCTCTCGACTGGTTGGAGCCCCTCCCGGGTACGTCGGTTACGATGAGGGTGGCCAACTCACCGAGCAGGTGCGCCGCAATCCCTATACGGTTGTCCTTCTCGACGAAATCGAAAAGGCCCACCCCGAAGTCTTCAACATCCTCCTCCAGGTGATGGAAGATGGACAGTTGACGGACAGTCAGGGGCGGACGGTGGATTTCCGCAACACGATTATCATCATGACGTCCAATGTCGGCGTGAGGCCGATCGAGATGGACGGCAAGCTTGGCTTCAATAAACGGACCGAAGATCCCAACGATCCAAAGGTCTATGAGGCGATGAAGAATCGGATGACGGAAGAAATGAAGAAACTCTTCCGGCCCGAGTTCCTCAACCGCGTCGACGAGGTGATCGTCTTCACGCACCTGATGAAGGAGGAGATCCTGGAAATCGCCGAGCTCTACCTGAAGAGGGTCAATGAGCAGGCGGCGGCCATGGAGATCACGATTGAACTCAGCGACAGCGTGAAGAAACTCCTGGTCGATGAGGGATACGATGCGAATCTAGGGGCCCGTCCGCTGCGTCGGGCCGTTCAGAGATTCATCGAGGATCCTTTGGCAGAAGAGATGCTTCTGGGACGCTTCCATGCGGGAGACCACATTGTGGCCGACCTCGCGGATGAAGACTCGAGAACGGTGATCTTCAAGAAGAAGGAAGCCGACGAGCCCAAACCCCACAAGAAGAAAGAGCTCGCAGCCAAGAGTTGAATCGCGGGATCAAAAAAGAGAGGCTCCCAGTCAGTCATGACCGGGAGCCTCGTTCTTACTATCGTGCTATTTCTTGCTTCGCTTCCGAAGGAGGGCAACGGCACCGAGGCCGAGCCCGATCATCGTTGCCGGCTCTGGTACAGGGTTCGTCGTGATCGTCAGATCGACGTTGTTGATACTTCCGCCGTCGCCAGCTTCAAAGTCCTGGATGAAAAGGTTCCAGTTGCCGTTTCCGTTGCCATTAAACGCGCTGAACGTCGTGCCGTAAGGGCCAACCGGCGCTCCCGTGAACACGCTGTTCCATTCGTTTTGACCTGCTTTGTAGGTTCCCGACGGATTAATTCCCGAGCTGAGCAATGTGCTTGCCCCGGCATCGGAAAACAGCCAGTTCACGTTTGAGAGGGCGACGTCATCGCCGGGACCGTCAAACAGCAACGCCGACGTATTGGAAGGGTTGAAGAGTACGGCGCCGATATCATCTGGAAAGGTATGCGAAAGGCCCTGGAAGGAGATCGTGACATTCACGACGGGTCCGTCGATCGCAGAGGCATTGAACACGATCGGAGAGGGGGTCGTCGTGCCAATGGCGGGGATGACGATACTACCGCTTGAAAATGTGAATACCGTCGCATGGGATACGGCGCATGCCGCCGCAATGGCACAGATAGCAAATAACCTCAATTTCTCCTCCAAAAACAAACGCGCAAGCGCGAACCGACCTTATGATAACCATTCCCGGCAATTTGTGGGAACCCTAAACTCACGATCTCGTATATGTGCTGGCTCCAAATTCCCCCAGAGGCCGCCGGGCATGCCTCTTGAAGGGAAGGATCGGGCCTGATCAGGCAAGCAGCCGCGACGGGTTCTCCAGATATCCTCTTACCAGATTAATGAACTTGGCGCCAATCGCGCCATCCACCACTCGATGGTCGAAGGAGCATGTGATATTCATTCGGCTGCGGATTTCGATCTCATCATCTTCCATTGCGACGACCTTCTTGCGTACCGAGCTGATGGCAAGAATCGCTGAATTTGGCTGGTTGATAATCGCGATGAAGTTGTCCACATCCAGCATCCCCATGTTGGAAACGGAGAATGTCGACCCGCTGAGCTCGTCGAGGCCGAGTTTATTGTCTTTGGCCCTGCCTGCAAGGTCTTTGACCTTGGCGGAGATGGCTCGAAGACTGAGCTGGTCCGCGTTGTGGAGGACGGGCACGGTGAGGCCATCTTCGAGTGCAACCGCGATACCCACGTGGACTCCGCCGAATTGTAAGAGATTCTGGCCCTGGAACGCAGAATTCACATTTGGCATGTCGCGAAGCGCGATCGCGCAGGCCTTGACGACAAAGTCGTTGATGCTCACTTTTCCGCTGCCCTCTTCTTCGAACATCGCTCGCAGGCTGAGGATCTTCTCGACATCGACCTCGACGGTTACGTAGAAGTGAGGAACCTGCTGTTTGGATTCTTGAGTCCTCTTCGCCGTGATTTGGCGAAGCCGATTGAGGGCAACCGTCGAATCGCTCGCCGTCGCCACAATCGTCGGTACCGTCGCTTTGGCGGCCACTGGCGCGCTACTCGGGCCGGCGGTGCGAACGTCCTTCTCGACGATGCGTCCTCCAGGTCCTGACCCAATAACCGATGCCAGATCGACACCCAGTTGGGCGGCCATCTTCTTGGCGAGCGGGCTCGCTTTAACTCGCGATGAGCTGGAGCCGTTGGACGCCACCGGGGCAGGAGTATCGCTATTGGGTGTATCTGCTCTGGCAGCTTCAGCCGAATCCGCGGTGGCTTTGCCGGTTCCCCATCCTTCTGGGAGCTTCTCACCAGATTTGAGGAGGGCGGCGATCGGCACGCCGACGGGAACGGTTTCGCCGGCTTGGATCAGGATTCCGGTAAGCGTGCCGGAACCGGGCGATTCCAACTCCAGGGTGGCCTTGTCGGTTTGGATATTGCCGATGACCTCGCCGGACTTTACGGCATCACCCTCTTTCTTGAGCCATTCGACGAGGGTGCCTTCCTCCATCCCGTCGCCCATCTTGGGCATGATTACTTCGGTCATCCGCGGTCGTTCCTCCAATACAAAACAGGGCTAGAATACCCCTGCTCACGGACGTAGGGCCGGTAAGTGGGACCGGTGGTCACCGGGCGGTAACCTTTCGCAATGGTGCTTGGTCTCCTCATCGCCGCGGCACTCCAAACCTCGACGCTTTCATTCGACTACCGTTCTGGCGAGGGTTTGACGGTCCAGTGGCATGGAGTACCCATTATTCGAGGTTCAGGCTTCCAGTACTACGAGCCGGGGTGGAGCAAAGGTCTCTACAGTTCCACTTACAACGCTCAGGAAGTCGACCGATCCAATCCGAATGACCTCAAGATGACCTTCCGGAGCCCGGAGGGCCGGGCGACTGGAGTCGCAAGGTTCTGGCGTGAAGGCGCAACTTTGAATGTGGAGTACGAGTTCCATTGGACGGGTGGAGAGCCAGTCGATATTGAACTTACCGGGGCCTATTTGTGGGCGCCCGCCGTTCAAGCTGGCGGGGTCCAAGTCGACCAGGGCCAGGTCCAGAATCTGGCTATCCGTAACTTTCGATCGAGGACGGACATGGGTGAGCGTCGATTCGGTAATGGTGCGGCAAGGTGCTCCTTCACGGCTCCCATTGGGAACTTCTCGCTCATCGGCAAACCGCAATTCACTCTGTTCGATGCCCGTGGATTTGCCCAAGATTACGCAGAAGGCAAGGACCTTCTTTGGTATGGGATCCTTGGAACGCGCGTGGGATCCGATCAAGCGGTGAAGGTCGGGTTCACCATCGAGTTCGATGAGAAGTCGGTACCCGTCCCGGGGAAGCTCGCCCTTGGAACCCTGAGTAGGACGCTGAAGGGAGCCTTGGCTCCGGGTGGTGCGACTTTGCCGCTGATTCCCAAACCGATGCGCTCGCAACTGGACTGGAGCAAGCCGGTAGTCTTCGACTCGTTCGGAGCGCTCTCCGTAAGATCCGACAAGGGCGGCCATCGAGAAATTCTGCAATCTTGGGCGGATCGGACGGGCATTAAGCTGTCGACTGGATCTCAGCCGCTGGCCTTATCTCTTATCGGCCCAATCGAACCCACCGTCGACGGCGGGTTCCGAATCAGTATCGCCAAGAATCGTGCGATCATCGAAGGAGATGGGCTTCCGGGTTCCCGGCAGGGGCTTCGATGCCTTCTGAACCTCATCCAAGTTAGAAATGGCTTGCTGGCCCTGCCCACCTGCGAAATCGTCAGTCATCCGGCGACTCAGTGGAGGGGAGTCCACCTTTTTGTGGGTCCGAACGCCTTGGACTTCCATAAGAAGCTCTGGACGCGAGTCCTCCTGCCGATGGGATTCAACAAAGTGGTCCTCCAATGCGAGCGTACCGAGTGGGAGTGCCTCCCCAATCTGCGGGGCGGAATCAACATGAAGCGATCGGACCTCGCAAAGCTGTGCGATTGGTATCGCAGCGTGGGCGTCGAACCGATACCGCTTGTGCAGAGCTTTGGACATGCGGAATGGCTGTTCGCAAAGGGAGCGAATCTCGATCTGGCGTTCAATCGTATTGTTCCCTATGCGATCGATCCCAGAAAGGACGGCGTCAAGCCGCTCTTTGAGAGGCTTTGGAAGGAAGTCATCGAGGTCACGAAAGCCAGGACGATCCATTTTGGACTCGATGAAGTAGACATGCTGGGATTTCCAGAAAATCCCCGTCTCGTTACCGATTTGTGGAAGATTCAGCTTCCAATCTTGTCTCAAATCGCCATATCAAATGGGGTGGAGATGATGCTCTGGGGAGACAAGGGACTTGCTCCCGGCGAAGCTGCCGACGCGACGTTGGGAGACGACAAGGAAAATGCTGCCGCTCGACGCAGGTCCATACCAGTGGGCTCATACATCGCCGACTGGCATTACAAGGCCGATCCCAATCCGGCCACCTTTATGGGTTCGCTCTTGTTGTGGGAGCGCGAAGGTTTTCAGCCGATTGCCGCGAGTTGGTTCCGGCCGGAGAACGTCCGTGGATTCAACTTGGCGGCGGTTGCCCATGGGTTTGGCACCCTGCAGACGACTTGGGCCGGGTACGAGAGCAGCGAAGCAAACATGCTCCGTGAGGCCAAGCAATTCAGCGCGATGGTCTTGGCGGGCGATTATTCATGGAGCGGACGTGAAGATCCCCTGGACAAACTCGGCTATGAACCAATGCAGGTATTCCAGAAGCTGTATTTTGGCCGGCCCTGGTCCATGCGCGGCGAGGGCGGTGAGTCGGTCGTGTTTGGAAAAACGATTGGTATCCGGCAGTTGGGGGCGCTCAAGTTTCTGCTTTGTGAGCCTGTCGGATTTGGATCCCTCGTCCTGAATCGGGAAAACTTGGTCGAGGAGATCAGCCTGGAATCGAATTTCTTGGCGCGGGAGCTCGACTTGGCGATCGACGGGTTGGTCAAGGTGGACGATGGCACACTCGTCGCTGAAGTGGAAGTGGAGACTTCCGGTGGATTGAAAAGAATTCCCTTGGTCTACGGTTGGGATGTGCGAGCAACCGGGGACCCATCTGCATTGGTGCGTGCCGAACGAGATCAGGGCCTATCGGTGGTGAGGGTCGTTCTGGGTGCGACGGATGTGCGGGTGAGCAAAAGACGAATCTTGAGGAAAGACCCAGTGATGGGGCTGCGCCTCCACGGAATCACCGCCCTGTAAAATTGAAGAAGCCCGCCATCCACAAGGA
>JADZBW010000297.1 GCA_020851885.1 Fimbriimonadaceae bacterium
AGCCCATGTGATCTACACGCAGCCCGTTTTCGACGCTTCGGTTGCCGAGCAGGCAGCTGAGACCTGTCGCAAACTGAAAGTCCCCGTCTTCGTAGGCGTCTTGCCCCTGAAGAGCCAGAAGCACGCCGAGTTCATGCACAACGAAGTCCCCGGTGTCGACATTCCCGAGTGGCTGCTTGAGCGAATGACCAATGCACCGGACGATGCAAGCGCCCTTTCCGTTGGCATCGAAGAAGCCCAGAAACTCGCGGCGACGATCCGAACCTTCGCTCAGGGCCTCTATTTGATGCCTCCGTTCGGAAGTCCCAACATCGCCCAACAAGTCATGTCCGCCGTGATCTAGGCGCGATGAGGGCCTGCGCAAGAAGGCGGCGAGAACCAACTCTTCTCTTTAGACGTTCTACGGAATACCGCGCCATGCTGCCAGACCTCGACCCCAAACGTATCTCCCGTCGACGTTTCCTCAAAGCAATGGGATTTGGTAGCCTCGCCGCCGTTGGGACAATTGCCTATGGAGAGCAAACCAGCATGGACATTGAGACGGTCCACCGCGAGCTAGCCCTCCCCAATTGGAATGCCGACGGCATCCGGTTCGCCTTCGTCACCGACCTCCATGCCGACGACCCCGAGGCGGTCGCACGGTCCATCCAGGCGATTCGCATCGCCCAAAAGGCGAGGCCGGAGGCGATCCTCTTTGGCGGCGATTATCTGACCTCCGCCGCCCCCCGACACCTGCAGAATCTCCGGGATGTCATGGCAACCCTCGGAGAGTCCTCCATCCCCTGCTATGGCGTGATGGGAAACCACGACTACTGGATCCGTTACTTCGACCTCGTGAAGGCGGCGGCAATCTCGGGCGGGATGCGATTGCTGCGCAACGAGACGGTGGAAGTGGGCGGGGTCCGTCTCATCGGAATGGACGACGCCCTGGTCAAGAAGCACCGTCCGGATCTGGCGCCCACCGGCCGCAACACATTGGCGCTGCTCCATGAACCGGATTTCGTCTCGGAGATGCCGCCAGGTATTTGCCTCCAACTCTCGGGCCACAGCCATGGCGGCCAGGTCTGTCTGCCCGGCGGGATCTCCGTCCACACCCCGCGCGGAGCCTGGAAGTACATCGCTGGATTCTATGAGAAAGCGAGGAATCCGCTTTATGTCAGTCGCGGCGTTGGGACCACCGGTCCCAATTGGCGGCTCTTTTGTCGCCCGGAGGTAACGATTTTGACCCTAAAAGGGTCATAACTAAGCTATGAAGCTCAGGGATTGGGCATTTGCCGTGGCAGGAGCCAGCGCCGCTTTGCTGACCTATGGTTGCCTCTACGAGGCGAACCGACTCATCGTCGAACGTCGCACTCTGCGATTGCGTGGCTGGAAGCGGTCCCTTTCTGGATTCAAGATTGCCTTTCTATCCGATTTCCATCTGCGCGGCCCCTATTCGATGGATCTCGCCAAGCATGCAGTCGCGTTGGCGATCGACGAGGGACCCGATATGGTCGTCCTTGGTGGGGATCTGGTGGCCTACTGGCGCGCCGACAGTGAGAACGCCCTGGCTGCCGTTCTGGAACCCCTGATCCTGATGGATGGCAACGTGGTTGCCGTGCCAGGAAACCGGGAATACCGTGGCGGGACCCCCGAACGGCTCCGAGCGGTGCTCGACGTCCTGAACGTCCGCCTACTGCGGAACGAGTGCTGGCACCATGCCGGAATCAACTGGATTGGGATCGACAGCGCCAATGAGCACAAGGCCGATCCAATTGCCGCGCTCCAAGGCGCGACCGACGGAGCCGCCATCGTTCTCTGGCATGAACCCGATATGGTGGACACCCTCCCGTTCGAGGCGGATCTGATGCTGAGCGGCCATAGTCATGGCGGCCAGTTCCGCTTCCCGGGCGGTTTGACTCCGATGCACTCGGTCAACGGTCGCAAGTACCTCAGCGGCTTCTTTCCAGACACCAAGGTGCCGCTCTACGTCACGCGTGGCGTCGGCACCACCGGTCCTCCCAGCCGGTTCCTTTGCCCGCCCGAAGTATCTATCCTCACCCTCGTCACTGGGTAATTCGGTCTGTACCTGCCAAATCCCCGGGATTCGTGTAAAATACTGGGGTTGAGATAAGGCTCATGGGCCAAGCGGCCGGCGGATCCTCGACTCGGATGCGCCGGCCTTTTCATGTGCGGCGCATGAGGAGACACATTCATGCCAACACTCGTGATTATTGGCGCGCAATGGGGCGACGAAGCGAAGGGAAAGCTGGTCGATGTCCTCGGCGCGGAGGCGGACCTCGTTGTTCGCTACTCTGGCGGCAACAATGCCGGCCATACGGTCATCACCGGCGGCCAGGAGTTCAAATTCCACCTGATTCCGGCGGGAATCCTCCACCCCGATACGACGGCCATCGTCGGCAGCGGCATGGTTGTTTGCCCCAAAGGCCTTCTGGAGGAACTCGACCGTACTCGATCCCAAAAGAGCGAACTCGGAACCCTGCTTATCTCCAGCGCGGCGCACGTGGTCTTTCCTTACCACCGGATGCTCGACTCCCTCGAAGAGGAAGCCCGTGGAGCCAACCGGATCGGCACCACCAGCCGAGGCATCGGCCCGGCGTACCAGGACAAAGTCGCCCGAATCGGGATTCGAATGGGAGAGTTTGTCGATCCTGAGGTCTTCCCGACCCGACTCGCCGATATCATCCAAGTCAAGAACCGCATGCTCGCGATGTTCGGCAAGGAGCCATTGGACTTCCAAGCGCTGCTCACGGAATATCAGGCCTATGCCGAGAGGCTGCGCCCGTTCGTTGTCGATACCGACCCGGTGGTCCAGGACGCCGTCTACGGCGGGAAGCGGGTGCTATTCGAAGGTGCCCAGGGCACATTCCTAGACCTGGATTCGGGAACTTACCCATACGTGACTTCCTCCCACCCGACGGCGGGCGGCGCAACCATTGGTACAGGCATTGGGCCGCGCATGATCGACTCCGTCCTGGGGGTTTGCAAGGCATACACAACCCGAGTCGGCTCCGGGCCATTTCCAACCGAGCTTCTCGACGACGTGGGCGAGTGGATTCGCCAGCACGGCAAGGAGTACGGCACCACCACTGGGCGTGGTCGTCGATGTGGCTGGTTGGATCTTGTGATGCTGCGCCAATCCTGCCGCCTGAATTCCCTAAGCGGCCTCGTCGTGACGCGCTTGGACATTCTCAGCGGATTCGAGACGGTCAAGGTTTGCACCGGATATCAGCTCGATGGCAAGACCATCGACTACGTTCCCGCGAACACCTTTGAATTTGAAAGGGTCGAGCCGGTCTATACCGAAATGCCGGGATGGAGCGGGGATCTGCGCGTTTGCCGCAAGCCGGAGGACCTCCCGTCAGAAGCTCGCAGCTATCTCAAGTTCATGGAGGAATTCACCCAGACTCCCGCGACAATCCTGAGCGTTGGCCCGGATCGGGCCGAGACCATGGTCGTGCGGCCGGACTTGATTTGGGGGTGAGTTGGCGAGTGGGTAAGTAGGAGAATAGGTGAATAGGTGAAACCACTTACCCATTCACCCATTCACCCATTCACCCATTCACCCATTCACCCATTTACCCACTCACTCACTCACCCACTTACCCACTTACCCATTCACCCATTCACCCATCCACCCATTCACCCACTCACCCATTCACCCATTCACCCATTTACCCATTCTCTGCGTAAGGCTCATCCAGATTGTTCAGGTCATCGACCGTGATTTGGGTGCCGTCGGCAATGGGGTGTCCCACCAGAGAGCGGATCCGGCTCAAACTCCTAAAGCGACCCACTCAACGCCCTGAATCGGCGACAACCAGTTGCGGGAAGAGCCCAAAAGCCTCATTCATGGCTCCCGGCTCTGGCAAATTTCAGGTCGGGACGGTATGGTCTATTTGATATGACTCCGAAGCTCGTTCGGATCCCTTTGTTGGGTCTCGCGATGATCGCGTTGGCCGTTGCTCAGGATTCGCTTTCCCTCGATGAGGCCCTGCGCCTTGCCCGGACTCGAAATGGCACGATCAAGGCCGCGATCCTCGATTCGCAAGGGTCGGATTCCCGCGTCAAGCAAGCCTTGGGCGCATTCTTCCCCACGGTCACTCCGTTTGCGGAATATAACAATACTCGCAACGTCTCCGACACCAGCCTCGGCAAGTCGGTCTTCAAGGACGAGGGTTGGACAACCGGCGTGGACGCCAGTTGGAAACTCCTCGATGCCGGCCAGCGCGACCTTAGCCTGCGTGGAAGCCGTCGAAGCGCGGACGCCTCGCGATTGGACTCACTCCAAACGCTGCGGCGCACGCTCTTCACCGTCCACCAACAGTTTTATGAGGCTCTGCGCGCCCAAGAGCTTCTCCGCGTTTCGCAATCTCAAGTCGACCGAACGCAGAAGATCTACGATCAGGCGGAGTTCGGGGCCCGGCCGGACATCGGCACCGTCGCCAAAAAGGATGTCCTCCAGGCAAGAGCCGACCTGCTGAACGCAAAGACCGAATTCCTGAGGGTTAAGAACTTAACTGCCACCACCCTCAATTCGCTCAAAGCGACGATCGGCTGGGATCCCAAGGCCGAGCTTCCAATACTTGCCAAGGCG
>JADZBW010000298.1 GCA_020851885.1 Fimbriimonadaceae bacterium
AGGAATTACCTTCGATCAGGCTCGCGAGTGGATCGTAGAAGGCCTGGCTGAAGCATCGAAGTACGCCGATTCAAAGGGCAAGCGGCTCGCCCTTGAGAACCACGGCACCCTCGCCGGCAGAGGAGAACAGGTCAAGGGCCTGATCGACGATGTTCGGGCGCTCGCGGGCAATAAGGCGCTTGGCGCAAACCCGGATACCGGCAACTTCCTAATCGTGAATCAGCCGAGCCACGAAGCGATTCGAGAAGTTGCTCAATACGCCTACATGGTCCATTTCAAGGACTTCGCCCCGGAGCCCACCGGTCACACTGGATTCGCCTACTCGACGATCGATGGGAGACGCGTCGTGGGTACCGCGGTGGGCGAGGGAACGGTCGACTTGGCGAAATGTATCCTTGCCCTCAAGGAAGCCGGATTTGATGGCTGGCTGAGCGTTGAATTCGAAGGAGAAGAGGATCCGCTGACCGCCGTCCGGCGGTCCATCGAGAACGCGCGGAAGTTCCTTTAGTCAAGTCGAAATCGGCACTCAACAAGTTAGGCCGACATCGCTTCGGCGGTCACGATCAGCTTCGCGACTGTTGCTTGCTGCTTCTCGATCGGTATTACTTCAAAGGGTGGAATATGGACAAAACCAACTTGCCCTGGGTGACCGGCCAGCATCAGGTAATAGAGGAAATTGCACAGATAATCGCCGGGATTGGTGCTGAGCTCGATCAGCTTGCCATCGATAAGTTCGGCAGTGGCAAAGATGAGATCGGGCGGCATTATCGTGGCTCCAAGACAGGGTGGCCCTTCCGAGACGATGAACTCTGTGGACCACGATTGGCCATTGACATCGACCGTTGAACCCACCTTATTCCTGGCGAAGAGCTCCAACTTCATTCGAGTTGCCTTCGCCGAGAGTCCGAGACAGATGACGGTGTCGTAATTCCCGTCTTTGACCAAGGCATCCCAGAACTCGTAAACGTAATCGTAACTTACTTCGAGTAGGGCGTGGTCTCGGTTGAAGCAGGAGGCAAGCTCACCAGACGGGTTGTCCCGATGCTCGCCAAATGGCCCGAAACCGGTGATGAGGGTGCGACTGGTCATGACTTGTCTGTTATTTTCGGTTCGTAACTCCAAATTCCTAGACGCCATGGATCAGCGCTTCGACGCCAGTACGATTCGATCGCAGACGGTAATCTCTTCGAATGATCGAGATTCGTCTCGGACCCGAGTACACGGACTTCGATGCCGTGCATTCGATGCTCGCAAACTCCTATTGGAGTCCTGGCATCTCGAAGGAAAGGGTCGAGCGGGCGGCGGCCCGTACCTCGTTGGTCGTCAACGCCTACGTCGATGGTAGTCAAGTCGGGTACGCCCGAGTCATCTCCGATCGAACGACCTTCGCATGGCTTGCCGACGTCATCGTTCATCCCGACTTTCAGGGGCGCGGAGTCGGCAAGGCGATGCTCCAAGCGGCTTTCGACGATCCTGACCATCAGGGACTTCGACGCTGGGTCCTTGCGACAAAGGACGCCCACTCGCTCTACGAGAAGTTTGGATTCGAACCCATCCCGAATCCCGAGCACTGGATGATCCGACCCCAGAAGCCGAGTCCGAATCAGTAACGCCGTCGACCTTTGGGCGGTCGATGATCGGCCGGTGCTCCCTCCATGGGTCGGGCCAACTGAACCTTCACCTTTCGGTTGCGCAGCTTGGATTGACCCAAGGCTTCGATAACCATTTCTGCCTTGGCGGACGGCACTTCAACAAACGCGGCCCGATCCAAAATGTCGATGACTCCGATCGCTTTCCCGGTCAGACCGGCCTCGTTGGTAATGGCGCCGACCAAGTCGCCCGGTCTCAGACCGTCTTGACGCCCCATCCCGATGAAGAGGCGGGTCATGCCCAACTCAGGCTGCTCGAAGTCGTGAGCCATGTCCTCGGCCGCATCGGCAGTCGCCGTATGCTGGCTTTGCCAAAGCATGTGAAGCGCTGCGGCGGCGACCTCCGCCGTGTCGTATTCTTCGGAAAGTTCTTCGACCGAGGCGAGGTGGCTCTCATACCCTCCCGACTTCAGCGCCTCACGCAGGGAGTCCTGAAAGATCTCGCTGCGTCGGGCCACGATGTCCGCGGCCGTTGGGATTCTCGCCGCCTTGATCGTCGAACCGATGAGTCGCTCGATGTTGTGTAGCTGAGCCCGCTCCCGGCCCGATACCAGGGTGATGGCATCGCCGCTTCGACCGGCGCGGCCCGTCCTGCCGATTCGGTGGATATATTGCTCCACATCCCACGGGATGTCGTAGTTGATGACATGGGTGACGGTTTCGATGTCCAGGCCACGTGCGGCAACGTCGGTCGCCACCAAAATATCAGCCTGACTTTCTCTAAACCGGCGCATGACCCGGTCGCGCTCGGCTTGGTTCATGTCGCCATGCAGAGCCTCGGTGTTGTAGCCGCGTAATCGGAGATTTTCGCTCAGGTCGTTGGTGTCTTGCCGAGTTCGGCAGAAGACGATCGTCGGACCAGGTGTCTCCATGTCCAAGACCCGCGCCAGAGCTTCCAGCTTCTTCCCCTTTGGCACTTCATAGTAGGTTTGGTTGGTGGTATCCAGGGTTCGCTGCCTGGATTTGATCGTGATATTGACGGGGTCGTGCAGGAATTTCTTGGTGAGGGCGAGGATCCGGGAGGGCATCGTTGCCGAAAAGAAGGCCATCTGTCGTTTCTCAGGAAGCTCGGCCAAGATCGCTTCGAGGTCCTCGGCGAATCCGAGCGCGAGCATCTCGTCGGCTTCATCGAGCACGCAGTAACTGATTTCGGAGAAGGAAAGAGAGCCGCGACGCAAGTGGTCCAGAACTCTCCCTGGCGTTCCGACGACGATATGCGCGCCACCCCGAAGCGTCCTAAACTGTCGGTCGATCGGCTGGCCACCATAAACCGGCACAATTCGGAGGCCCGAATTTTTGGCGAGGTCATAGATCCCTCCCGCCACTTGTACGGCCAACTCGCGAGTCGGAGCCAAAACCAGGGCCTGGGGAACCACCTTCGAGGCGTCCATCCTCTGGATGAGGGGCAGTGCGAACGCGGCCGTCTTGCCGGTACCCGTCTGAGCTTGTCCAATCAAGTCACGCCCGGAGATCAGAACGGGAATCGCCTTGGCCTGGATGGGGGTCGGGGTCTCGAAGCCCAAATCGGAAACCGCCTTGGCAATCGATTCATCGAGG
>JADZBW010000299.1 GCA_020851885.1 Fimbriimonadaceae bacterium
AGGCGATGCCGTCAGTGCCGGGCAGGTCATCGGCCTCATCGAGGCGATGAAGGTGTTCAACGAGATTCCCGCACCAACCAGCGGTATCGTTCAGAACCTGGTCGTCGAAAGCGGGCAACTCGTCAATTTTGGGGACCCGCTCCTCTATCTGGGCTAGCGTTGGATTCCCGCAATGTCTGAGGTAACTTCGAAGGGCTTGAGCGGCCCCGCATTCAAGCCTGTTGATCCAATGGCTATTCCTAAGATGGACTTCCCCTCGAAAACCCGCATTCTGCGCGTCGGAATTCTCGGCTTCGGCACCGTAGGTTCGGGCGTTTACCGAATGCTCTTGGACAACCGCGACGCGGTTAGCCAAAAGATCGGTTTTTCGGCCGAGGTCGTGCGGATCGGCATCAAGAACCGCGATAAGCCCCGGGAACTTCCGGCAGACCTGTTCACCACCGATCTTGATTCCATCGTCGACGATCCACAGATCGATGTGATTTTGGAGCTGATCGGGGGAGTCGACCCCGCGGGCGCCCTCGTCGAGCGGGCTTTGAAAAACGGAAAGAGCGTCGTAACCGCCAACAAGGAGTTGATGGCGAAAGAAGGTTCGCGACTCGTTCATCTGGCAAAGGACCGGGGCCTCGACCTGCACTATGAGGCAGCGGTTGGCGGCGGGATTCCCGTGATCCAACCCCTCAAGCATCAGCTCGCCGGCAACGACGTATTGAAGATGATGGGGATTCTCAATGGGACGACCAACTACATCCTCACAAAGATGACGGAGGAAGGGGCCGATTTTAACGACGTCCTCGTGGAGGCCCAAGCGAAAGGCTATGCCGAGGCCGATCCCACCAACGATGTCGACGGCTTTGACACTTCGTACAAGATCGCGATCTTGGCCAGCATCGCGTTTGGCCGTCAGGTTCCGGTCGCGGGGATCTACCGCGAAGGGATTCGGAAGATCGGTAGGGAAGATATCCATTACGCTGGGGTCCTTGGCTATGTGATCAAGCTCCTAGGGGTGGTTCAACCGATCGAGAAGGACAGGCTCTTGGTGCGTGTGCATCCCACTTTGCTTCCCAAGAATCACCAACTCGCAAGCGTGAGCGGGGTTTACAACGCCCTTTGGGTCCACGGCGACTTCGTGGGCGACCTGATGTTTAGCGGTCGTGGCGCCGGTTCAGATCCCACCGCTTCGGCAGTTGTGGGCGACCTGATCGATGTCGGGAGGAATTTGGCGATTGGAGGGCAGGGAAGCGCGATTCCCTGGGAACAGAGCATTGAAACCGAGCCGATTGAGTCGCTGGAAACCGAGTATTACCTGCGTCTGATCGTCCAAGACCGGCCGAAAGTGTTGGGGCAAATTGCCATGATTCTCGGTGAGGACAATGTCTCGCTGGCCGCGATGGAGATGCGCGTTCTCGATCCCGAAGCCAAATTGGGAGAGATCGTCTTCCTAACCCACCGCTGTAAGGAAGGCGATTTTCGACGGGCGATTGCTGAGATCGAAAAGAGCGATATCGTCGAGAAGGTATGCAGCTGGATCAGAGTCGAGTGCTAGTGAAGGTTTTCCCATGAAGGGCCGCTCGATGATGATTCGGTAAACTCTTGTCTATGCGTCCTGACGGTCGACAACCCGACCAACTCCGCCCCTTCACCATCGAACGGAACGTCGCCAAGTTTGCGGAAGGCTCTTGCTTTCTCAAGATTGGGGATACTCACATGCTGGTCACCGCGACCGTCGAAGACCGGGTACCACCTTTCAAGAAGAACTCCGGCGAAGGTTGGCTGACCGCCGAGTACTCGATGCTCCCTCGATCTGGCCGACAACGAAACAATCGGGATCTGATGAAGCCGAACGGCCGCTCGATGGAGATTCAACGCTTGATTGGCCGTGCTCTGAGGGCGGTGGTCGACTTGGACAAGTTGGGCGAGCGAACTCTGACCATCGACTGCGATGCCATTCAGGCCGATGGCGGCACGCGCTGTGCGGCGATCACCGGCGCCTACGTCGCCGCTTACGACGCGATGCAATGGATGCTGAAGAACCGGATGATCAAGCAGATGGCCTTGCGTGAGCCTATTGCCGCCATTTCGGTCGGCATTCGCCAGGGAGTTGAGATTCTGGACCTCAACTACGACGAAGACAGCACCGCCCATACGGACATGAATGTCGTGATGGTGGAGTCCGGGAAGTTTGTGGAGATTCAGGGAACCGCCGAGCAAGAGCCGTTCGCGGCGGATACCTTGGGTCGAATGTTGAAGCTTGCCAAGAAGGGTATCGACGAGTTGGTCCTAGCCCAGAAGCAGGCCCTGGGGATTTGAGCCTTGCTGACTCGGCTTGTCATCGCCACCCACAATCGGAAGAAGGCGGGCGAGATGGTGCATATCCTCTCCGAGCGGTTTCCGGCCCTTGAGAGATTGACGCTTACCGACTTTCCAGGATCGCCCGAACCAGAGGAAACGGGCGACACCTATGCCGAGAACGCCAAGATCAAAGCGGATAGCGCGGCTGCCTTTACGGGAGAGTGGTCCTTGGCGGATGATGCCGGCTTGGAGATCGATGCCCTCGGCGGTGCGCCCGGCGTGAAGTCGAAGCGCTTTGAGGGTGAAGAATCCAGTTTCGATCACAAGATCTCGAGGGTTCTGGAGATGCTGGCGGATGTGCCGGATGCCGGTAGAGGCGCGCGCTTCCGGTGCTTCGTGGCTCTTGCATCGCCTGGCCCAGTCGCCACGACGATTTTCGATGCCGCTTGCGAGGGCATGATCGCGCACTCAAGATCGGGCGCCGGTGGCTTTGGCTATGACCCAATATTCTATCTTCCCGAGCTGGGTTGCACCATGGCTGATCTCACGCCGGAGCAGAAGCATGCGGTGAGCCATCGTGGCAAAGTTCTGCGTCGATTTGGCGACTACTTGGCTTCAATTTAGAACGTCATTCGGTTAACATCCAGAGGAAATGCCTGCGTTCTTCGGGATTCTCCTTCTCGCATCACTTGCGACCACATCGGGATACAAGACAAAGCCCGATATTCATGGAGACTTGGCGGTCTTCACTTGCGAAGGCGATCTTTGGATCGGCAGCGTGACCGATCACAGCACCCGTCGACTCACGTCCCACGAGGGTGTCGAAACGAACGCTCGATTCTCGCCAGACGGCAAGTTGGTAGCTTTCAACGCCTATTACGATGGCTCAAAGGATGTCTATGTGATGAGCATCGATGGCGGGATGCCAAGGCGTCTCACCTACGATCCCACCGGGGCAGATGTGCTCGATTGGACTCCAGATGGCAAAGGCGTGGTCTTCCGATCCACCAGGTTTGATTTCGATCGAAGGCTGTGGGTAGCTCCTTTGGCAGGCGGCCCCGCCAATCAGATTCCGGTTCCGACCGGCTACTTCGCTTCTTACTCCGAAGATGGCCAGCTTGCCTATGTGCCCACGAGCTTCGAGTGGGCGAACTGGTACCGGTACAAGGGCGGCGGAGCCGACGATATTTGGCTCTACCGGGCCGAAGACAAATCCTTCACCCAGCTCACTACCGACTTGGGAGTCGATACCACTCCTGTCTGGTGTGGAGGATCGATCTACTTCGTCAGCGAACGCACAGGCTATAGCAATATCTGGCGAATCAATCCGAAAACGAAAGCGGTGGCTCAGGTTACGAAGGCGACGGATAGCCCAATTCGCTACCCAGGGTCCGATCATCGGCGGGTCATCTTTCAACACGGAAGCGACCTCGCCGTCTACGATCCTCAAAGCAATACGACAACCGAGTTGGATTTCAATCTGAACTCGGACCTTATCCATGAGCGCCCAGCTTTGGTTCCGGTGAGCAACAGCGTCTCCTACGCTGCGCTTGGTCCATCGGGCAAGCGGTTGGCGCTCGAAGTGCGGGGTCAGATTGTCAGCGTTCCGGTAAGCGACGGGGAGATGAGGCTCTTGGAAGATAAGCCCGGAAGCAGGGCGATGTTCCCGGTTTGGTCTCCGGATGGAAAGAAGGTCGCCTTTGTGTCCGATCGCAGTGGAGAGAACGAAATTTGGCTCGTCGATGCGGCCAACGATTCAGAAGCGGTCCCATTGACGAAAGGGCTGAAAGCCAATCCGTATGCATTGAACTGGTCGCCAGACGGCGCGAACATCGCGACTGGAGATCGTGACGGACGGATCCTTCTGGTGCATGTCCCCGATGGCAAGATAACGGTGTTGCGGCAGGCTCCAGTTACGGGATCCTATGATTCCAACGTACCGACCTGCTCGTTCAGCCCGGATGGCAAGTACCTGACTTTTCAGTCGCCCTATGAAAACTGGCTTCTCGGGGTCTATGTGGCGAATGTGCAGACGGGAGCGGTGACATTGGTGTCGAGTCCGGATATCAACTCATATTCGCCCGTTTTCGATGCAAGTGGCAAGTATGTGGTCTATCTGGCTGACCGATCCCTTTCGCCGTTTTACACGTTCACCCACAAGTATTCGTTTGACAAGGTGACGAGCGTGAACATGGTTGCTTTGGCGAAAGCAACACCATCCCCATTCCTTCCGAAGAACGACGAGGAAGGCACCCCGCCTCCTGCCAAACCCGAAGAAAAGAATACGAAGGTGTTCGAACCGGAGGGTATTCAGTCGAGGGCCTTCGAAGCGCCAATGCCGGCAGGTCGCTACCGGGCTCTGGAGTCCGTCGCCGGTCGCCTGTTGTTGATCGATGCCGACCAAATCGCCGGGGCGGACAGCCCCGCGCCAGGTGTGCTTCGTTCTTTCGATCTTGACAAGAAGACCCTTTCGACGATTGCCGAGAACGTCGATTCCGTAACCAAGACGCCGGACGGAAAGAAATTACTGATTCGCAGCAGCGGGAATTTGTATGTGGCCGATGCCGGTATCGCCGGATCGCTTCCGCCACCTGTTCGTTTGACTGGCTTCTCGATCTCCGTCGAACCGAGATCAGAATGGCGACAGATGTTCAATGAGACTTGGCGTATCGCCCGAGATTTCTTCTACGATCCCGGGATGCATGGCGTCGATTGGAATGCCGTTAAGGCCAAATACGAGCCCATGCTCAAAATGGTGGGAGATCGCGCCGACTTGACTCGATTGCTCAAGGATATGGTCTCCGAACTCAATTGCGGTCATGCCTATGTGAGCAATCCGCCCATTCCGGGTGCCCGCGTCCCGATGGGATATTTGGGAATCGAGGTTGATCCCGTCCCGGGAGCCGGTGCCATCCAAATACGTCGGATCTTGCGAGGCGATGACTTCTCTTTGGGTGTCCGCTCTCCGCTCGATGAGCCGGGAGTTAACGTTCACGCTGGCGACTATATCCTCTCGATCGGCGGTCAGAGAGTGTTGGCAAACCAGGACTTCCAAGCCCTTCTGGTTGGGAAGACTGGACAAACCATCACCCTCGTTGTGAATTCAAAACCGACGATGGATGGCGCAAGAACCGTCCGCGTTCGACCGCTCAGTTCCGAGGCCCAACTGAGGTACATCGATTGGGTTCAGGGCCGGATCGAGTATGTGAGGAAAAATGGCGGCGCCAATTTTGGCTATGCCCACATTTCCGACATGGGTTCCGGGGGGCTCATCGGTTTCACCAAGGGCCAGTTCCAAAACGTCTATAAAGACGCAATGATCTACGACACGCGATTTAATGGCGGGGGCTTTGTTTCATCGATGCTCCTTGAGAATATTGCCGCGAAGCCCCAAGCATGGTGGAAACCGCGAACTGGCTCGACCTGGACACGAGAGGACTGGGCGAATTTTGGCTACGCCGCAACAATCTGCAACCAAGGGAATTTCTCGGATGGCGAGCTCTTTATCGAAGTGTGGAAACGAATGAAGCTTGGACCAGTGGTTGGCACGCGGACGGGCGGTGGAGAAGTAGGCAGCGGTGGCGGATACACACTCGTCGATGGAGGAACCATCAACATCCCGAACTACGCAGCATTCGCCGACGGCAAGTGGTTGATCGAAGGCGTTGGCGCAATCCCCGATTTCAATGTGATTCAGGATCCCGCGGCGGTGATGGCCGGCCGCGACCCCCAGTTGGACAAGGCGATCGAAT
>JADZBW010000300.1 GCA_020851885.1 Fimbriimonadaceae bacterium
CGCAATGCCGTCGAACTCACCCGTCAAACCTCCGTTTGGATGGCCACTCAACTGCGGGCACTTGGAGTCAAGTCGCTCATCTCGAACCTCAACGCCGGTTTCAATCGTGCCCTCAGTATCGGGCGTTCGGATCTGGACTATGTGGACAACCATCTCTACTTTGCCCATCCATCCAGCTACTCGACACCGTTCATTCAGAAGTCGACCAGCCCCCTTAGGAAGATCGAAGAGCAGGGGTGGTTTGCCGCATCGAGGATCAAAGGCAAGCCATTCACCGTGAGTGAGTTCGATGCGGTAGCTCCCAATCAATTCCGCGCCGAATTTGGACTTATGGCGGGCGCGATGGGAGTCGTCCAGCAGTGGGATGGCATGTGGCGATTCCAATGGTCGGACAATCCAAATCGAGCCCTTTCCGTCGCACCAATGGCCCTCTTCTCGCTCACCAGCGATCCGCTAAGCATGGCGACCGAGCGCGCCATTGTCGCCATGTTCTTAAGGGGAGACCTAACCAATTCAGACTTCCCTAACGTCATTCCGAACCTGTTGGCAAGTGCAGATGAGCAGGAGATACGGGATGAACCGGTGGTGAAACAATCGACGCTGGCGACCCCGATTTCCCAGGACGTCAATGGCGGTCGCAGTGGCGGATTGGTGATTACCGACGGCAATAGCTCGACCTCGACGGGAAGCGTTTCCGCCAATTTGAAAGATCTGAGTTTCAAGGTCAAGACAACCTCCACTGCCGGCGTGATCGGTTCCCAGGGCCAGACCGTCAACTCCGGGCCGATCGCCGCCAAGTTCACCAAGAGTCGAGCAACCATCTACGTGACGGCCATCGATCGTCGGCCTCTGGCAAGCAGCCGCCGAATGCTGCTGGCACACCTGACCGATGTCCAGAACACCGGGACCACCTTCAGCGGAAAGGAGCGGAGCGAGTTGGTTAATTGGGGAGGTTTGCCTCACCTTGCCAAGCTTGGCACTGCCGAAATCACCTTGCAGGTTCAGACTCCTTCGATCATGCGCATCTATCGATTGGATCAGTCCGGGCGTCGATTAGGGACGGTCCCTTTCACCAAGCTGGCAAAGGCCATCCGATTCAACGTTACCACCCGAGATCCGCTGAGCGGCATGGCCGTGTTGTATTACGAAATCGTCACCACGAAGTAACGAGGATTGGATTTCTTGCGGCAGGATGGCCTAAGCTATTCACTGCCGTGGATAGTCGAGCCGTCTTCCGAAATTGCCTACATGAACATCGCGCGGTCCTGGACACACTGGATGTTCTTCTGCCGGACTTGGTGGCCGCGTCCGACCTCCTGAGTACATGTCTCGCTACTGGAAAAGGGATCCTTCTCGCCGGAAATGGAGGTTCGGCATCAGACGCGCAGCATATCGCGGGCGAACTCGTTGGACGATTTCTCCGGGAGCGAATGGGCGCTCCGGCCATCGCCCTGAGCGGGATGGATGCCACCCTAACATCTATTGCCAATGATTATGGATATGATCAAGTATATTCAAGACAAGTTGAATCTTTTCGAGCAACGGCCGGGGTGTTCATTGGGCTTTCGACCAGTGGAAACAGTCCAAACATCTTGCTCGCCCTAGAACGCGCCAAAGAGTTTGGCATGAAGACGGTCGGCTTTACGGGAGAGTCCGGCGGCAAGATGGCCTCCGCTTGCGATGTGTGCCTTCGCGTTCCTTCGAACCGCACTCCAAGAATTCAAGAAATGCATATTCTTCTTGGACATATCTTGTGCGAAATCGTCGAGATGCACCTTGAGTAGGGACCGTCCAATCGCGATTCTCGATCGAGATGGCGTCCTTAATGTCGACCGGGGTTACGTTTACCGACCTGAACAGTTCGAATGGATGCCGGAGGCTCGAGAAGCCATCGGTTGGCTTCGAGGTCAAGGATATTCCGTTGCCGTGGTGACGAACCAATCGGGCATTGGACGTGGGCTCTACTCCGAGGCGGACTTCCATGCCCTGATGGAGTGGATGAAAGGTGAGTTGATCGCATTCGGCACCGAAATCGATGCTTATTACTTCTGCCCTCACCATCCAGTGGACGCCCGAAAGGAATACCGGATGGACTGCAATTGCCGAAAACCGAAACCGGGAATGATCCTACAAGCGATCGAGGATTTGGACGGCGATTCCGCAGCGAGTTTCCTCATCGGAGACAAGGAGACTGATTTGCAAGCGGCATCCGCCGCCGGTGTTCACGGTTACCTCTATCGAGACGGGAGTTTGCTGGACTTCTGTCGACAGGTCGTCTTGACCTTGCGGTAAAGCGCCAACGCGCCCGGCGGATACTCCAATAGGTATCGACGCCAAAGTCGTTTGGGTTCGCGGGCCAATCGATAGAACCACTCCATCCCCAACTTCTGCATCCAGCCCGGCGCCCGCTTGATAATCCCCGCCATCATTTCAAAAGACCCGCCGACGGCGATGTAGACGGCGTTTGGCAAGTGTTTGCGAAGGGCCGATATCATCAGCTCCTGCTTGGGGCACCCCAAGGCGACAAAGATGATGGACCGCTCCCCAATGCTCTTGGCCAAGTCTGAGCACCAGGCATCGTCGATCTCAACCTTTCCATCGAAGATGAAGTAGTCCGCCGGGTTCTTGCCTAATTTTGAAATCGCCTGCCCGGGATTCACACCGCCGACAATCGCCACATCCTTGGGATTCGCCTTCTTCAGGATTGCGGGAGTAAGGTCGGCACCGGTCGTACGCCCCAATCCTGCAAAGCGACGATCCTGCTTTCGGCATGCCCAAAGCACGGGCATACCATCGGCGGTGAAGACATCCGCTTGGCGAATTAGATCGTGGAATTCTGGATCGCGTTGGACTCGGGCAAGATAATCGAGGTTGAGGGTGGCTATCCAATGGCTTTCTTTCTTTGCCGACCATTCGACGACAAGGTCCGCCAGTTCCTCGACGCTGACGCGCCAGACTGGGAGCCCATAAACCGCAACGGTTGGAACTTGCGCCAAGGTCTAGTAGGCGCCTTCTCCGCGTAGGACGGCCATCGGAGTCTGAGCAAGGATCTTCACGTCGGTCCAGAAACTCATTTCCTGCATGTACTTGTGATCGAGCGCCATCCATTCCTCGAAGCTGAGATTGCTGCGACCCTGGATCTGCCAATAGCATGTCATACCTGGTTTGATCGTCAACCGTTCGCGAGCAAAGTCGTCGTATTGCTCGACTTCCCGTGGTACCGGCGGCCGTGGGCCAACCATGCTCATTTCGCCCCGTGCCACGTGAATCAGTTGGGGCAACTCGTCCAGGCTGAATTTTCTTAAGAATCGCCCAACGGGAGTGATTCGTGGATCGTTCTTGATCTTGAAGATAGGGCCCTCTTTCTCGTTTGCCGCCAGAAGCTCTTGCAACCGCCGATCGGCATCGGCATACATTGTACGAAACTTCAGGAATCGGAAGTGCCTCCCGCATCGCCCAACGCGCGTGGAAGCATAGAAAACTGGACCCTTGCTGGTTACTTTCACCAAGAGGGCCAGCACGATGAACAGGGGAAGAAAGATGGCGAGCAGTAGGAGGGAAACCGCCAAGTCGAAGCCGCGCTTCCAAACGCGGTAGCGCACGGGACGTCTCGGAATCTGATCGAGACGGCCATGGCTTCTTGATTCAAATGCGGACTGGGTCTGCATCAATACTCTCCAACGACTCAAAAACCAATTCTGCAAAAGCCGATTAGCGGGTAACGCCAACTCTGCCGCCAACCTTCAGGATATCACAAGGATTTACTAACGACCGCGCTGAACTTGCCGGCATGCTGAACTGCACCATTGCCTTAACGCAGATTCTATGCCAATTCAGACCTTGCTCGCCTATTCGACGGTCACCGATTTTGCCAGGTTCCTTGGCTGATCGATTTCACATCCGTTCAACCGAGCAACGTGATATGCAAATAGTTGAAGTGGGATGATCGAGAGAATCGCATTCAGGTACTCAAATGGAGTCTCGGGCACCTTGAGGGTGCGATCAGCGGCCTTTTCAACGGATTCATTATCGTCCGTCGTGATGCTGACAACGGTTCCGCCTCGCGCCTGAACCTCCTTCATGTTGCTGATCACCTTGTCCAAGGTTGCCGGATCGGTGGCGCCAAAAATCGAGACGACTCCCGGCTCCACCAAAGCCAACGGCCCGTGCTTCATTTCACCTGCAGGCGATTCCTGCGTGGGAACATAGGCAACTTCCTTGAGCTTCAATGCCGCTTCGAGCGCGACTGCCGCATCCGCACCTCGACCCAGGAAGAAGCATAGGGGCATATCCCGGCATTCCTTGGCGATCTCCAAGACTTGGGCATCTAATTCGAGGGCCTTTCTAGCCTTGTCAGGAAGCCGATCCAGCTCTTCGAGCCATTCTTCGACCCGAATTCCGGGAGCTTCCTGCACCTGGGCGATGTAAAGCGCCAGCAGGGTCAGCGCCAAGACCTGTGCGGTGTAAGCCTTCGTGCTGGCAACGCTGATTTCAGGGCCGGCCTGGGTGAAAATCGTGCGATCGCATTCTCGCGCAATGCTGGAGCCGATCACATTGACGATTCCGAGCGTTCTGATCCGCCGTGACTTGCAGAGCCTGAGCGCAGCCAAGGTATCCGCCGTTTCACCCGATTGACTGACGAAAATCGCCAAGGACTTGGGCGACAACACCGGATCGCCATAGCGGAATTCGCTGGAGTAGTAAACATCCGTCGGAAGTCGCAATAACTTCTCAAAAAGGTGCTTGCCCATCAA